>JAHFEC010000113.1 GCA_023248665.1 Microcaldota archaeon
GCCTATGCGCTCAACCCCCGCCGCACGTCAATTCTTTCGCCCAATCGAAAATCCGTGTTCATCCACGATGGCCGGGACGGCGCGCCGTGGTTTCAGGACATGCCCTCCAATACAATATACGCTGCCCGGATGCCCCCGAACACATGGAAAAAAGCGTTCCTGGCCGGGGAGATTTGCGCCTCTTCTTTCGACTGAGCCCCGCCTCCGCCCATCGGCCGGGTTCGGGCCCGTCCCATCTCCAATTTCCAGCCGATTTTTTTCACCTTCCAAGACGATAAAACGGTTACCGAACAGTTTAGAAAAGTATATAAACATGTTCTTCTATAATAGTGTCGATACATGGCAATTCATAATTATAATTGCCATCGAACAAAAACGTTTCAGCGTTGTGTGGGTGGGAAATATGACCAAGTTCAACTCGATGCTCGTCAAGGGCGCGAAGAAATTCGTCAACGGCGCGAAGACCATGCGCGATGCGCCGCAAAACGTTTACCTCCGATTCAAGGCGATGTCAACGCACGAGAAGATACTCTCCGGCGCCCTCTTGCTCGCCGGCGGCATCATGCTCGATAGCTGCCAGAACTCCTCCGAGCCGGTCGTCATCGACCGCAACTCCTACAAATACGGCGCCGTGTTCGAGCGCGATTCGGCCGGCGTGCCGATCGATACCGTGTACGTTCCCGACTCCAAAAGCACCCATCTGGACCTCTCCGTGGCCCGCTCCGGCCGTGACCTCAACGGCGACACCACGGCCACCGTCCACATCAACGACAACGGCTACGTCTCGGACACCACCCTCACGTTTGGCGATCACGTGCCGATCGGCGATTACACCTACCGCCTTCTGGACATCGAGAAGCCCCGCCCGGACGGCGTCGATGTCTATGCGGTCGGAACCGTGACCGTCGGCGGCCAGAACAACGGCCGGCAGGCCATTCCCGAGGGCACGAGCCATTTCGCGTTCTCCTCGAACGAGGCCGACTCCACCGGCTCCAATCACTATTCCATCTCGTGCACCACCTATTTCCCCAAGGTCTTTGAAGGATACCGGAACAATATGGTCTTCTCCAACGACCTCATTTCCAGCCAGCCCGTCCTCCTCCAGCCGGGCCAGGACATCCGGGTCGGCGACGGCGTGTTCTTCATCATGGCTGACTACATGGCCCGCTTCGATCGCCACAACCCGCCCGCCGTGACGGTCCAGTTCGAGGGCCAGAAGCAGACCGTGTATTGCGATTCGTCCGACCAAGCCCGGATCTCGTTTAGCGGCTCCGACACCCTCGCGGGCGGCATGGTGAAATCATGGGTACTGAGCGGCACGGTGAGCTATCCGACCACGGTCCCCCTCGTCGCGATGTTCGCCTACGGGGACCTCACCTACAGCGTTGTTTCGGTCTTGGGCCCCACCTCGCAGGAGCGCTCCGGCGGCCTCGAGAAAGAGTACGGCGGCCCGGAGATTGTCATGACCTTCGGAGGCAAGACCTTCAAGCTCGTCTCCATCTCCAATCCGGCCGAGGGCCTCGTCAAGCCGGAGGGCAAGCCTACCGGCGCACCGTCCGAATAAGTTTTTTCTTTGTTTTCCATTTTTTTGCGCAGGTCTGTCGCCCGCCCTTTTTTCGCGGGCCTTTTTTCGTTTTTCCTCTTTCTGCTGTTTGCAAAAGTATATAAACACGTTTAGTCATAATAAATCACCAGAAAACAGATTTTGCGGGTGAAATGCAAGTTGTTCCAGCACGCCAGCGAATGTCCGGTAGTCCAGCCCCGGCCCGGCGACGGCGCCTGCGTTCGCTTTGGATAAGTGATTTTCGCTCAAATGTCGCTTTTGCATCTGCATGTTCCGGGGGTGTTCGGCGCCTGCCTGCGCATCCCAAATAAGCACGCCGACCGCCTCAAGGAAAGCCCGGTCATTATCGGCAATGGATACGCTCGCGGCGCATCCTACTTGTAGCTCGCGCCGCGGGCCGCTGGGACACTCCAATGCCGGAAATCACCCCAACTTTCCAAACCGGGCCCTCAAGGAAGGCGGTCGGCGTTTTTTCAAACTCTTTCTTTTCGTCAAACTATAACATTTATTTCGTCTATCCACGTTTTTTTCCTGCCGCAAGCTTGTATATTTTTAATTATTCCGCACCATATCTTTTGTATTGACGTTTAGGTTGATTTCTTATGAAACAAGTAACCTTAGTTGTAGAAAACCGGGTCGGCGTGCTGGCCGACATCAGTTTCATCTTGGGCCGCTCCAAGATCAACATCGACTCCATATCCGTCAGCACGGTCGGCGACAAGGTCCTCTTCGTGTTCGGGCTCAAGGACGACACCCGTGCGGTCCAGCTTCTGGAAGCCAACGGTTACAAGGTCATGTCCAACGATTCGCTGGTGGTCCGCCTCCCGAACCATCCGGGCGAGCTGGCCAAGATGTCCAAGCTGCTGGCCGACGAGGGGATCCGCGTCGACAACGTGCTGGTCATCTCGCAGGACGAGCAGTTTTCCCTTTATTCGATCCGGCCGGACAAATTCGCCAAGGCGCAGAAGGCGCTCACGTCCTACCTCAAGCTTGATTGATGACCCTCTTCCTCTTTTGCGAGCCGGCGCGGCTCGCAAAGATATT
The DNA here is from genome assembly GCA_023248665.1 of Microcaldota archaeon. GTDB lineage: Archaea > Micrarchaeota > Micrarchaeia > Anstonellales > Anstonellaceae > CAIXYX01. The sequence continues at coordinate 2,609 of JAHFEC010000113.1, forward strand.
TTAATAACGCCTGTTTTCTTGTCTGTGATGTCCCCCTCGCGCAGCGTTCTTATCGTCGCCGTGGCCGCCGTGTTCGCTCTCCTCTTCTTGTCCGGATGCAGCGGCCCGCACACCAATTCATCCCTTGTTTCGAGCGCGAACAACTCCAGCTCTCCCGCCGCCCGCCCGCCCAATTCCTACATCGATCCGTCCATATCCGGGCAGGCGGTCGCGATGTATTCGGAAGGCGTCTCCAAATTCAACGGCGGCGACCTGCCCGGGGCCCTGTCCGATTTCGACATGGCTGTCTCGTACGAGCCCCGTTTCTCACAGGCCTACGCGGCCCGCGCCAACGCCAAGGCCGCCCTCGGCGATTACGACGGGGCTTCCAACGATTTCTCGCAGGCCATCCAAATCGATCCGAAATACTCCGACGCCTACGTCGGCCGCGGGCTCACGGAAGCCCAGTCCGGCGCATATCTCTCCGCCATCAAGGACTTTGATACGGCTGTCTCCCTGGATCCGGGTCATTATCCGGCCTACGCGGCCCGCGCCCGCGCCGAATCCGAAATCAGCATGTATTCGGCGGCCCTCTCGGATTACGATCAGGCCGTCGCGCTGGCCCCGAACGTCTCCTCGCTCTACACCGAGCGGGGCTACACGCATTCGCTGGCCGGCGACGACAACCTCTCGATTGCGGACGATACCCTGGCCATCGCGCTCGACCCGAAGGACAAGCTCGCGCATTTCAACCGCGGCTCCGTCTATTCCCGCACTGGGAACTATTCCGCGGCGGTGCAGGATTTCGACGACGCTATCTTCATCGACCCGCATTATGCCGAATTCTATCTCCAGCGCGGCATCGCCTATTACGAGATGGGCCAGCTGGACAAAGCCAAGGCCGACATCTTGAAGGCGTCCGACCTCGACCCCACCTCGCCGTCCTTCGAAGAAGTGGCCAAGACGGCCGGGGCCAAGAAGTAGTGCGCGTTGCGGGCCCGCCGTCTGCCGCTCCGATCGCTCGGACGCGTCTGCCTTTTAATTATCCATCAACCATCTTCTCTTCGGACCCGTGGTGGAATGGTTACACGGTCGGCTGAGGCCGACCTGCCCACAACGCCT
>JAHFEC010000033.1 GCA_023248665.1 Microcaldota archaeon
CGGCGATGAAGAGAAAAGAGATGATTTTTCGGCTGCTGGATATGCAATACGAACGCAACGAGACGGAATTGGCGAGCGGCACGTTCCAGGTGAAGGGCGGCACCTTCCTCATCGGCCCGGCCCACGACGAGTATATCGTCAAGGTGGTGCTTGATGACGACAAAATCACGTCCATCTCCATCCTCGAGCCCATGAACCGCACCATCAGCGAGACGCCGCGCTATTACACCCTCTTCCCGGCCAAACATTACCTCATCCCGCCCTCGGCCAAAGAAAAAGCCATCAAATCCATCCGCGCCGAATTGAAAGAGAGGCTTCCGCAGCTGGGCGCGCTGGAGGCGCAGCGGCTCAAGCAAAGGACAAATTACGACTTGGAAATCATCGAGGAAGTCGGCTACTGCAACGGCATCGAGAACTACTCGCGCCATTTCGACGGGAGGGAGAAGGGCGAGCCGCCGTTCTGCCTGCTGGACTATCTGCCCAAGGATTCGCTGATTATCATAGACGAGAGCCACGTCACCCTGCCGCAGCTGCACGCGATGTACGAGGGAGACCGCACGCGAAAGAAAAGCCTGGTGGATTACGGCTTCCGTCTGCCCTCCGCCTTCGACAACCGCCCGCTCAAGTGGGAGGAGTTCGATCGGTATCAGAAAAATACGGTCTACGTTTCCGCCACGCCGGCGAAATACGAGCGGGAGACCTCGCAGCAGATCGTCGAACTGCTCGTTCGCCCCACCGGCATCATCGACCCGCCGGTCGTGGTGCGCCCCACCGAAGGCCAGCTGGACGACGTGCTCGCGCGCATCAAGGAACGCGCCGGAAAAGGGATGCGCACCCTCGTGACCACGCTCACCAAGCGGATGGCCGAAGATTTGGCCGAATACCTCTCGGCGCGCGACATCCGCGTGCGCTACCTTCACAGCGAGATCGACACCATGGCACGCGCCGAGATCATCCGCCAGCTTCGCTTGGGGGAGTTCGACTGCCTCGTGGGCATCAACCTGCTGCGCGAGGGGCTTGACATCCCCGAAGTGGGCCTCGTGGCCATCCTCGACGCGGACAAGGAGGGCTTCCTGCGAAATGCCACCAGCCTGATTCAGACCATCGGACGCGCGGCGCGCAACGCGCAGAGCGAAGTGGTGCTCTACGCCGACCGGACCTCGGACGCCATGCAGGAAGCCATCGCCGAGACGGATCGGCGGCGGGTGGTGCAGGTCGAGTTCAACCGCCAGCACCACATCATCCCGCAAAGCATCATCAAGCGGGTGGGCGCGCGCCTCGGGCCCGAAGATGCTGCGCCCAGCGTGCGGCACCTGACGGGCGCGGACATCCACAAGCAGATCATCGTGCTGGAAGAGGAGATGAAGGAAGCGGCCGAGATCCTCGATTTCGAGAAGGCCATCGCGATCCGGGACCAGATCAAGGAGCTCAAGGAGAAGAAAGAGGACCGGGACAAGCTGAAAAAAGAGGAGAAAAACAGGCAAAGAAAAACAAAAACAGACGATCAGTAGCGATTGGCTTTCCAGACGCTCTGGTCGGCCATTTCGTCGCCCGGCACACCGGAGTACATTTCCCTTGACCTGTTGGAAACATCCGCGCCGGGCAGAACGTCGTCCGCATCGAGAGAGGATGACGGGATGCTGGCGCGGCCGGAATCCCGGTACGCGCGCAGCGCCTCCGGACTCATGCCCGAATCCGACAGGGCGCTTTCAAGGAATCCGGGCGCGGACTGCTGGATGCTGGCCGCGATCTCCTCGATTTGTTTTGGCGTGGCTGGTTCCGAGGGCAGGCCGAAAGCCGTGGAGACCTTCTGGATCCCTTCCTTGAGCCGCCCGACTTGATCGGGATACGCTTTACTGAACTGCGAGAAAGTGGCGCGCATTATCTTCGCGATATTGACCCGCTCGCCCAGAAGCGTGTCCAGCCCGTCCAGGATGGCCATGACCTCGTGGGCGTGCACCGGATCGGGGCTTTTTATTTGGCCGTATTTGTAGACCATTCCACGAGAACCGGTCGAGATGCGCGAATCAATCGTATGGAGCGCGACACCCAGATTGAGGAGCGTCATCTGGGCCGCTTCCACCATCTTCCCCATTTGCGGCGTCTTCTTCTGCGCTTCCGGCGCCTTATTCATCAGAGCCGGATTCTTGGCCGGGCCCGCATCCGGTGGCGTGGACATGAAATACTTGAAGAGGCCGGCCACATGGCAGAAAACCTCGGGGTTGTACGGATTGAGCTGCGCGGCCCTCATGTAATCCGCGAACGCCAGCCGGACGGAACCGTCCCTGTAAAACAGGTTGCCCCGGTAGAAATAAAGCATATCCCAGCCCTCGACGGCATGCAAGGCCTTGCCCATATGCTCGCGGGTGGAGGAGATGACCGAATTGAGGTATTCGATGGAAGTGAGCATTCCGTGGCGTTCGGACAGGCCGTGTGACGTGCTGATCGCGGAATGGACCTTGAACAAGGTGGTGGCCGCAGGCGCATTGAAGCCAGCCCCATATTTTCGGACGGCATGAGCGTCCGCCTCGCAGGCGCAGAAGATATCCCCGTCCATGAGGTTTTTGAAAGCGGCATAGTCCAGCGTGATGAACTTCTTCACGCTCTCGGGTTTGATTCTCTGGATTATTTTGTGGTTTATCATGAATATATTACGCACTCCACATTTATAAACTAATCACAAATGAAGTTTAATTAACACAAATAGACCCGCAGGGCCAAAGCAGGCAAGAGAGGGCAAGACAGATAGACCGGTGGCGGCCCCGCAGGCAAGATGAAAGCAGGCAAGAGAGGGCAAGACAGATAGACCGGTGGCGGCCCCGCAGACAAGATGAAAGCAGGCAAGAGAGGGCAAGACAGATAGACCGGTGGCGGCCCCGCAGACAAGATGGTAATGGCTAGTGGATGATGAATGGGAAGTAACGCCCGCGTTTTTAAATGTCGGTTGAGAAAACAGACGGCCCAAGGCAAAAACAAGGAGAACAGGGAAAACGCGCAAAGCCCGGGGACAAAAACAGACAAACAGACCGGGCCCGCGAAGACGGACAGACCGGGCCCGCGAGGACGAAAAAGCCGCAAGATAAAACCACGCTGAAAGGATACCTTATGGTCGAGCCATTCATCCGCATCCGGGGCGCGAGGGAGCACAACCTCAAGGACATCAGCCTTGACATACCGAGAAACACGCTGACGGTGTTCACCGGCCTCTCGGGCAGCGGCAAGTCCACGCTGGCGTTCGACACCATCTATGCCGAGGGCCAGCGACGCTACGTCGAGAGCCTGTCCACGTACGCGCGGCAGTTCCTGGGCGTGATGTCCAAACCCGATGTGGATTCCATCGAGGGCCTCTCGCCGGCCATCTCCATCGAGCAGAAGTCCGGCAGCAAGAACCCCCGCTCCACGGTGGGCACCACAACCGAAGTTTACGATTATCTGCGCCTGCTTTTCGCACGCCTCGGCACGCCGTACTGCCCGACCTGCCACGTGCCGAGCAGCAGCCAGAGCATGGATTAGATCATCGAACAGGTCATGGCGGCCGGCGCGGGGGGCGAGGTGACCGTGTGGGCGCCGCTCGTGCGGGGCCAGAAGGGCACGTTCGAGAAGCTGGTCGAGGAGCAGTGAAGGCTGGGCTACACGCGCGTGCGCATCGACGGGCAGGTCGTGCTCATCGACAAATACGCGGCCGGCATCGACAAGCAGAAGAAGCATGACGTGGATCTGCTCGTCGACCGGCTCAAGGCCGGGCCGTCCGAGCGAGACCGGCTGTCCGAGGCCGTGCAGGCCGCCGCCTCGCTGGCCGAGGGGCTGGTCAAGGCCGAGATCAACGGGCAGGACACGCTCTTCTCGCAGAAGAACGCCTGTGCGCAGTGCGGGTTCTCGTTCGGCGAGATCAGCCCGCGCCTCTTCTCGTTCAACTCGCCGTTCGGCGCCTGCCCGGAATGTCACGGCTTGGGCGTCAAGCTCGAGATCGATCCGGAGCTCGTCATCCCGGATGCCGGCAAGACTTTGCTCGACGGCGCCATCGTGCCGTGGAACACCCGGTTCCAGTCCTTCCGCCTGCAGGGGCTCGCCGCCGTGGGAAAGGAGTACGGCTTCGACCTGACCACGCCGGTGAGCCGGCTGGGCAAGAAGCAGCTCAGGGCCATCCTCTACGGCACGGACGAGGAGATCGACTTCAAGTACGAAAGCCGCAGCAAGGAGTCCAGCTGGAACACCACGTCAAAGTACGAGGGCGTGATCCCGATCCTGATGCGCATCTACCACGAGACGGACTCGGACAGCCGCCGCGAGGAGATCGCGCGCTACATGCGCGAGCTGCCCTGTCCGAAGTGCGAGGGCAAACGGCTCAAGCCCGAGGCGCTGGCCGTCCTGCTCAACGACCATTCCATCACCGACATCACGCGCCTGCCGGTCAGTGAGGCATACGGATTCTTCAACCGCCTCAAGCTGAAGGGCTCGGAGAGCGCCATCGCCCGCCCGGTGCTCAAAGAGATCCGCAACCGGCTTGAATTCCTGCTCAACGTCGGGCTCGGATACCTGACGCTCGAGCGCATATCGGGCACGCTCTCGGGCGGCGAGGCCCAGCGCATCCGGCTGGCTACCCAGATCGGCGCGAACCTCACCGGCGTGCTGTACGTGCTCGACGAGCCATCCATCGGCCTGCACCAGCGCGACAATGCCAAACTCCTCTCCACCCTCAAAGCCCTGCGCGACTTGGGCAATACGCTGATCGTGGTGGAGCACGACGAGGACACCATGCGCGCGGCCGATCACCTCGTGGACATCGGCCCGGGCGCGGGCCTGCACGGCGGCGAGGTGGTGGTGGGCGGGAAGCTCGAGGACATTATGGGCTGCAAGCGCTCGCTCACGGGCGCGTATTTGCGCGGCGAACGGCGGATCGGAACGCCGGCCAGACGGAGGGCGCCCAAAGGGTGGCTGACCATCCGGGGATGCGCGCACAACAACCTCAAGAACATCGACGCGCGCTTCCCGCTGGGCACCTTCTGCGCGGTGACCGGCGTGTCCGGCTCCGGGAAATCCAGCCTCATCTCCGAGACGCTCTATCCGGCCCTGCACCTGCGCTTCTACGCCGGCCGGGAGAAAGTCGGCTCGCACGAGTCGATCGAGGGGCTCGAACTCATCGACGGGGCCATCGACATCGACCAGGCGCCCATCGGGCGCACGCCCCGCTCCAACCCCATCACTTACATCGGCGCGTTCAGCCCGATACGGGACCTGTTTTCCCGCCTGCCGGCTTCCCGCGCGCGCGGCTGGAAACCGGGGCGCTTCTCGTTCAACGTGCCCGGCGGGCGGTGCATGAACTGCGAAGGCGACGGGCTGATCCGCATCGAGATGCACTTTTTGGCCGACGTGTACGTGCCCTGCGAAGAATGCAAGGGCGCGCGCTACGACCGGGAGACGCTCTCGGTGCGCTACAAGAACAAAAACATCGCAGACATCCTGGACATGACCGTCGAGGAGGGCCTGGCCTTCTTTGCCAATATCCCCTCCATCCAGCACAAGCTTCAGACCCTCTATGACGTGGGGCTGGGCTACGTCAAGCTGGGGCAGTCGGCCACCACCCTCTCCGGCGGCGAGGCGCAGCGCGTGAAATTGGCAGCCGAGCTTTCCAAGCGCGACTCGGGCAAGACGGTCTATATCTTGGACGAGCCCACCACGGGCCTGCATTTCCACGACGTGGCAAAATTATTGGAGGTGCTTAACCGGCTAGTGGAGAAGGGAAATACCGTGATTGTGATTGAGCACAACCTCGACGTGATAAAAACAGCCGATCACATCATCGATCTGGGCCCGGAAGGGGGCGGCGACGGAGGACAGATTATCGCCGCCGGAACGCCGGAAGAAATCAGCCGGAATTCGGAGAGCTATACGGGCCAGTATCTGGGGCCTTATTTGAAGAGGAAATGAGCACCGAATGAAGAAAGACGGGCCCTAGACGCACGCCACGAACTCGTCGACAGTGACTTCGCACTCGCTGATGATTTTTCGCAGCAGGCAGCGGTCGATTTCCTTGCTGCCGTGGATGGGAACCACGGTCCAGCGCCCGTCCGGGTGCTTGAATTTGGCATGGCTTCCCTTCTGACTGGTCTGGGCGAATCCAAGCTTTTGGAGCGCTCGCAGGACTTCTCTGAGCTTAAGCGGGCGCAGGGCCACCCTGGATGGGCACCTCGACCGTCCGCACTCCGATCAGCCGATAACGGGGTGCGGACTCTTCTTCTAAACAAAGAGCGATGACTTCTTTGATGCGTTCCATCACTTGTGCCACTGTCTTTCCCTGCGTGTGGCACTTGGGAATAGCTGGAACCGAGGCGATGAAATAGCCGTCTTCGCCCTTTTCGATGACCACGGTGAAAGTTTCGGTTTTCATGAAGTGGGTTGAGGAAGCCGGGCTTTTAATAGTTGTGATGGCCGCCGGCACGCCGGAAGAAGTGAGCCGGAATTCGGAGAGCTATGCGGGGCAGTACCTGCAAGCGGTGTTGAGGAAGAGATAGGCAAGAAAGAGATAAAAAGAGAAAACCCCCCAACAAGTACGAGATAACGACAAAAATCCTTGACTTGAGCATAATCCGATTGATGGAAATTGTTATAAAGCCAATCCGAGCCACGCAATATGTCGAGGTAGGTATTGTGAGTGAAAAAGAAGCACAAGATGACAACGTTGTTCTGATACCGACGCTTCACCGCTTCAACGGAAGCACAAAGAAATTCATGCAACTAGTCAACGACCCGAAGATGGCAGACGGATACGCCAAGCTACTTAAAGAACTCGGATGCAAACCCGCCGAAGTCTCCGAAAAGCTCAGATCCCGCGCTTGGAAAGGTAAGACTGTACACGATATATTTCGCGAAGCGGCGCAGGACTAAGCGCGATTGCCTTCTTTTCTGTTTTCATTACTCTCGCGAGGAACTCGTCAGGCGTGAGTATCTCCGGGGTTGGAAGGTGAAGGCCGGCATTGATGCTCTCAAGAGTCTCACGCGTGGATTTCCGGGAGATATGGTGCCGGTTCCAACTCAGAAGAACATCTACGCGCGCATGACACGCAAGCGCTAGAACAGTCGCGTCGGCAGGCTCCAACGCCAAAGCCGACCCATATTTGTCGGCCAATGCTTTCGATTCGTTGTCAACGGGGGCATGCACATTGAAAAGGCAGTCATAGAGGGAGCGAAGATTTGGAACCGCAACGGAAAGTTCCTTGCGCACGATGGGAAGCCCGATCGGGCGAACATCGAAATCCAGCAGGATGAATAATGCTTTTTTGGATGAGCGGCAACGCTGATAATGCGTTTTTTCACCTTCTTCCAAAAACAAACCGCCCTGTAATAACGTCTCGTAATAAGACAATGCCGGAATGTCACTGATGACATTGGTATCCAAAGACATCGATCGGATTTTGCATATCCGGCCCGAAAACTTCGACATGCTTAAAGACGGGCTTGGAAAGATTATAAGGTTGACTCGCGACGGTATTCATCCCTTCTTCACGAATTCCAAGCTCTCCGAATTGATGCAGAAGCGCTTTCCCGTGGGCCTCGGGCCGTCGCCGAACACGTGCCCGAGGTGCCCGCCGCATTTGGCGCATGTGACTTCGGTTCGCGCCATGCCGAGGGAACGGTCTTCGTGCAATCGCACTTTTTTCTCGTCCAGCGCCCCCCAGAAGGCGGGCCAGCCGCAATGGGAGTCGTATTTGGTGTCGGATGAGAAGAGCGGGTTGCCGCAGGCGGCGCAGCGGTAGAGGCCCGCCTCGGAATGGCGGTCGTATTTGCCGGAAAACGGCATCTCCGTCCCCTTCTCGCGCAGGACATGGTATTGGGAGGGTGTGAGCCGCGCTTTCCATTCCGGATCTAAAAGCGCGAGTTCAGAGACAGGAGCGCCCGGGCGCTCCGGGCCATTTTTCGTTTTGATCCTGCTGTTTTTCCCTTCCGGCGTAAGAATCCCCTCACAAACCAAGCGCTCGGCTTATCTTTTGCGCGAGGCCATCCGGCACCAGCGCGGGCCCGCGCGCCTCGAACCAGTTGACGCGCGCCACGGGCGAGATGCCGCAGAAATTGAGCACCGCCTTGTCCACCGAGAATTCGGGCGCGCGGCCAAAGAGCGAGAAGCCTTCCGCGCCCCCGCCGTAGGTGTTGATGACCACCGCGCGTTTGCCGGACAGGCGCTGTTCGATGGGCATGTTCGAGAGGAAAAGCGGGTAGCACGCGCCGACGCCGCACAGGGCGCCCACGACGGGCTTGAGCGGCGCCGGGATGTTGGGTGCCGATTTGAAATTATAGGCGAACCCGGCCGTGAAGACGCGGTCGAAGAAGCCCTTGAGCATGGCGGGCGCGCCATACCACCAGACCGGGTAGATGAATACGAGCCGGTCCGCCTTCTGGATGAGATTCTGGTATTTGGAAACGAGCGGGTCGGCACGGAAAGTGCTTTTTCGGTTCATCGCCATATAATCCTGCGAGTCCAGAAGCGGATCGAAGCCGTCGGCATACAGGTCGATGACCTCGAACGGAAGGCCGGCGGCGTCCAGTTTCTCCTTCACGAAGCTGAGCACGGCCGCGTTGTGGCTGGTTTTGGGATCGGGGTGGGCATAGATGATGAGGTCCATGCATAGGTATGCGACACATGAATTATAAATCATGACGATTAAAGAATCCCGTGGTTCCATGCTCCAAAAACTGGTCAATGCCTTGCGCCTGCCGTTCCTGATTGCCAGCTTCCTTCCGGCGGCCGCGGCGGGCGCGCTGGCGGTGCATGACGGGAATTTCTCGGCTTGGCCGTTCTTCGTCTCCGCCTTCGCCATCCTGTGCGCGCACGCGGGCACCAATCTGGCCAACGATTATTTCGATTACAAGGCCGGCAACTACCCCAAGGTAAAGAAAGGGCCGACCGGCGGCAGCTTCGCCATCCAGAACAGGGATTTCGCAGCCGGGCAGATCTATAAGATGAGCATCGCGTGCTTCGTCCTCTCGCTCGGGCTGTTCGCGTATCTGGCCACCCAGTCCTCCCCGCTCATCCTCGGGCTGGGAATTGCGGGCGTGGCGATCGGGTTCTTCTACACCGCGCCGCCCGTGAAGCTGGGCTACCGGCTCTTGGGCGAGATGGCCACGTTCGTCGGCATGGGCCCGCTGCTCTTCGAAACTGTTTATTTCGCCACGACCGGAACCTTCAGCACGGCGGGCCTTCTTCTCTCGGCATTCTTGGGCGTGCTGGTGCTCAACATCCTGCTGGCGGCCCAAATCCCCGACATTGAAGTGGACCAGGCGAGCCGCAAGCACACCATCAGCGCAAAACTCGGGCCCTCTGCGCTTTACAACACATTCCTGCTGGCCAACATCTTCGGCGCGCTGGCGCTCGTCGCATCGGTCGCGTGGCATGGGATGCCGACCGAAATTCTGGTCGCGCTGGTCGGCAGTGCGCTGGCCTTCAAGGCTTATTCGCTCCTGACGCAGGAAAAGCCGCTGGAAGCGCTCGGCTACTGCCTGAACGCCCTGCAAATCGGGGGCATCCTGCTCATTTTGGCATTAATACTCAAGATTTAGGGGTGGATGGATGAAAAACACGCATATGGATATGGATGAGGAAGCCTGCAAACGCCGATGCATGTACAAAAGCGTCGGGCTTCTGGTCCTGCGGCTGATTTTCGTGGCTTGGATGCTGCATGGCATCCAGAAGCTCATGGACATCAACGGCACGACCAGTTTCTTCGGAAGTTTGGGCGTCCCGATGCCGGGCGTCATGGCATGGGTGGTTTCGCTGCTGGAGACCTTCGGAAGCCTGGCCCTGCTCTTGGGTTTGGGCACGCGATATGTGGCGCCCCTGATGGCGTTCATCATGCTGGTGGCCATTCTCACCGCGCACCTGCCCTCGGCGCTCAAGGCGGGCCTGCCGTTCGGCTACCTCAAGATGGAGCTGCCGGTTTCGTACTTCGTCATTTCAGTGGCCTTGGCGCTGGGCGGTCCGGGCCGGTACAGCCTGGACAAGCTGCTCTTCTGCAAGAACAAATGTCCGGAAAAGAAGTAAATTAAAAAAATAGAAAACGGGGCCCGGGCCCCCGTTCAATCTCTTTTTCTTTTATTCTCCTTTTCTTATTTTATATTGTTTTTTTCTTACCTCTT
>JAHFEC010000034.1 GCA_023248665.1 Microcaldota archaeon
CGGCCGGCCCAAGAGGGCCGGAGGAAAAAACAAAGAATGATGCGCAAATGCCAGGCCCGACGAAGCCGGAGGCGCAGGCCGCAAAGAATTCGCAGGTGCCGGGCGCAAAAATGGCGGAGGCACAGACTGTAAAGAATTCGCAGGCCCCGGCGGCCGCAAGTTCCGCGCAAAAGATAACGCAGCCGCACGCCACGCCCGAGATGGAAGCCTACTTCGCCTCGTTAAAAGAGGGCTTGGACGCGGCCATGGAGATGGCCCAGCACGCCCGAAGCCAGGGATTGGACCCGGAGCGATTCGTCGAGATCACGCCGGCGCGGGACGTGGCCGCGCGGGTGGAAGGCATCGTGGGCCCCAAGGGGGTGGCCAAAATCATCCGGGAGATGGAGGCCACGGGCAAAGGCCGGGACATGGTCGCCTACGAGGTGATGATGAAGATTTTGCGCGGCGAGCTGATGGAGGGCGAGTCCCAGAAGCTCATTGACCAGGGCGTGCGCACGGCGGTGTCTATCCTCACCGAAGGCGTGCTGGTCGCCCCGACCGAAGGGATCGCGTCGATAAGGATCCATTCGCCCCAGTCGGGCAAGCCCCATGACGGAAACCCGGACGGCTCCTCCTACCTGGCCGTGTATTTCGCGGGCCCCATCCGCTCGGCCGGCGGCACGGTGGCCGCGCTGGCGGTGGTGCTGGCCGACGCGGCCCGGCGCCATTTCAAACTGGCCGAATACAGGCCGGCCGAGACGGAGATTGAGCGGTACGTGGAGGAAATCAACCTGTACAACGACCGGTGCGCACATCTGCAATACAAGCCCACGGACGACGAAATTAGGCATATCGTGCGCAAATGCCCGGTGTGCGTGGAGGGCGAGCCGACCGAGCAGATGGAAGTGTCGGTCTACCGGGACCTGCCGCGAATGGCGACGAACCGCGTTCGCGGCGGCATCGCGCTGGTGGTGTGCGAGGGCATCGCCCAGAAATCCTCCAAGGTGCTCCGTTACGCCGGCAAGATCGGTCTTGACTGGACGTTTTTGGAGGCGCTGGCCAAGGGGCTCAAGAAAAGCTCGGCCTCGCAGTTCGAACTCAAGCCGGACCCCAAATTCCTCGAGGAGATCGTGGCCGGCCGGCCCATTTTCTCCTATCCGATGAGGCCGGGGGGCTTCCGATTGCGCTACGGCCGGACCCGCGCATCCGGCATCGCGGCCAAGGCCATCCACCCGGCCTCGATGTACATCCTGGACAGCTTCCCGGCCATCGGCACGCAGTTCAAGATCGAGCGGCCGGGCAAGGGGGCGGTGGTCTCGCCCTGCGATTCCATCCTCGGGCCGGTGGTGAAGCTCAAGGACGGCTCGGTGGTGGAGGTGAATTCCTCGGTGCAGGCGCGCACCATCGGCCCCGACGTGGCGGAGGTGCTGTTCCTCGGGGACATTTTGGTCTCGTACGGCGACTTCCTGAAATCCAACCACGCGCTTGTGCCCTCCGGCATCGTGGAGGAGTGGTGGGAGCAGATGGCCAAGGCCAAGGGCGTCGAGGTGAAGAAGACGCCGGGGGCGGCCGAGGCCTTCAAGCTCTCGCGCGCGAATGGACTGCCCCTGCATCCCAAGCACACGTTCTTCTGGCATGACATCACGGCCGCGCAGCTTGCGGAGCTGGCCGGCTGGATGGGCGCGGGCAGGCTCTCGTTCGATCTGTTCGGGCCGCTCAAGAGCATGAGCCTCGAATCCTCGCCGGCGAAAAGGGTGCTCGAGCTATTGTGCGTGCCGCACGACGTGCACGGCGGGCAGGTCGTCATCGAGGGCGACCGGGCGCTGGCGCTGCTGGAGAGCGCGGGGCTTCTCAAGGACGGCGAGAAGAGCATGAGCATGAAACGGTTCGAGGACGGTTTTTCAGCCGGGCGCAGCGCGCTGGAGAACGTCAATGCGCTCTCGGGCGTGCACGTGATGGCCAAGGCGCCCGTTTACGTGGGCACGCGCATGGGAAGGCCCGAAAAGTCGCGCGAACGCAAGATGGCGCCGCCGATCCATGTGCTCTTCCCGCTGGGGGCGGTGGGCAAGAACCGCTCGGTGCCGCGCGTTTACGAGCACATGCGCTCGGACGAGAAGAAGGAGGGGCGCGGGATCGAGGTGCAAGTGGCCCGGCTCAAGTGCCGGGGCTGCGGCAAGATCAACCACCAGCTCAACTGCGCCTGGTGCGGCTCGGAATGCGCCTGGCAGCGCGCCTGCCCCCAGTGCGGGCGCACCAGCAACGAGGAAGAATGCGGCACCTGCCACATGCGCACGGAATTCTTCGACAAGCGCGCCATCGACGTGGTGCGGGCGGTGGAGGAGACCAAGAAAAGGCTCAACATCAACAGCCTGCCGGACATGAAGGGCGTGCAGGGGCTCATCTCCGCCTACAAAATCCCCGAGCTTCTGGACAAGGGCGTGCTGCGCGCCAAGCACGAGGTCACCATTTTCAGGGATTCCACCTGCCGGCACGACTCGACCGACATGCCCCTGACGCATTTCACGCCCCGCGAGGTGAAAGTGCCCATCCAGAAGCTGGTGGCGCTGGGCTACACGCACGACATCCACGGCAAGGCGCTCGCCGGCCCGGACCAGATGCTCGCCCTCAAGGTGCAGGACGTGCTCATCTCGCAGGACGGGGCGAAGTTCTTCACCAAGGTGGCGGCCTACATCGACGAGCTGCTGGTCGAGGTCTACCAGATGCGGCCGTATTACAAGCTCAAGAAGGAGGAGGACTTGATCGGGCAGCTGGCGGTGGGCCTCTCGCCGCACACGTCGGCCGGCGTGCTCGTGCGAATCATCGGCTTCACCAGCGCCCACGTGGGCTTCGCCCACCCGTATTTTCATTGCGCCAAGAGGAGGAATTGCGACGGGGACGAGGACTGCCTCATCCTCCTGATGGACGCGCTCGTCAACTTCTCGCGCAAGTTCATGCCGGCCACGCGCGGGGGCACCATGGACTCGCCGCTGGTGCTGACCACGCGCATCGACCCCACCGAAGTGGACGACGAGGTGCACTCCATGGAGATGACGTGCGCCTATCCGCTGTCGTTCTACGAGGCGGCCGCCAAATTCTCCCCGCCTTCGGAGGCGCAGATACCGACCGTGAAGAACGCGCTGTCCAAGCCGGAACAGTACGAGGATCTGCACTACACGCACGAGGTGCGATCCATCGAGGACGGGCCGCTGATGAGCTCCTACATCGCGCTGGAGAAGAAGATGACCTCGAAAATCGCGGCCGAGTTCGCGCTGGAGGACAAGATCCGCGCCGTGGACGCGGGCGACGTGGCCCGGCGCGTGCTGCTCTCGCACTTCCTGCCGGACATGTACGGGAATCTGCGCTCGTTCTCGAGGCAGATGTTCCGGTGCGGGGACTGCAACGCCAAATACCGGCGCGTGCCGCTGTCGGGAAAATGCCGGCGCTGCAACGGCAAACTGCTGCTCACCATCTACAAGGGCGGCATCGAGAAGTATCTACAGCCCTCGCGGGATTTGGTGGACCGCTATAAATTGCCTAATTACATGCGCCAGCGCCTCGACTTGATCCAGAAGGACATTGACTCGATTTTCACCAATGAGAAGAGCCGGCAGGTGGGGCTGGCCGACTTCATGTGATGAAATTCTTTTTATGAATACGGATGATCCCCGCGTAAAAAAGACTTTCGGCAGAAAAACGTTTTGGCATGGGACGGATGCCCGCCATATGAATCGGACCGCTCGCGCGGCGGGCATCGGCAGGTTCTAAAATAATGCGCGAGTGGATGGCGCATGTCAAACCTTCACGCCAAAGAATCCGCGCCGGATTTTCAGCATGTCATCTTCGACTTGGACGGAGTCGTCTATCGCGGGCGCGCGCCTATTTTGGGCGCCGCCGAAGCGATCGAGCGGATCCGCGCGGCCGGGATCCGGGTGTCTTTCTTGACGAATAACGCCACCCGCTCGCGAAAGGATTTGAGAGGACGGCTGGCGCGGCTCGGGGTGAAGGCCGAGACGGCAGACATCATGACGTCGGCATATGCCACGGCTTGTTATATGAAAAGCCTCAAGCCCAGGCCGAAAAAAGTGTTTGTCGTCGGCGAGGAGGGGCTGCGCCATGAATTGCGCGAGGCGGGCCTCGCGCTCCTGCCGCCGGTGCTGGTCGGCGAGAAAGCGTCGGCGACCACGTTCAGCAGTATAAGAAGCGAGAGCATTGCGAAAAAAGCGGGCGTGCTGGTCAGCGGGCTGGACAGGAAAATCAATTATGCGAAATTGGCGTCCGCGCTGGAAGTGCTGCACTCGGGAGCGAAATGGATCGCATGCAATCTTGATCCGACTTTGCCGATGGAAAAAGGCGTGCATCCGGGCGCGGGAAGCCTGGTCGCTTCCTTAGCGTATGCGGCCGGAAAAATAAGGCCGGGAAAGTCGGGGAAACAGGCAGCCCGCCTGCCGGGCGCCCGTCTGGCGAACATCATCTTGCGAGAGCCGGATTTCGTGGTGGGCAAGCCGAACCATTACATGCTGGATTTGCTGCTCGGTGGAAAAGGAGGGGGGAGAACCGGCCGGTCGGACACCCGCCCGTCGGAAACGGAGGGGACGGAGGCTAGCCGCTCGGACGCTCGTCAATCCGTTCTGTTTGTCGGAGACCGGCTGGACATGGACATCGGGTTCGCAAACACGGCGGGCCTCTCGTCCATGCTGGTGCTCAGCGGCGTGGGCACGAAAGAGGAGGCCCAAAAAGCAAAAGGACATCTGAAGCCTGAATATATCCTGCCTTCCATCGCCGACGTGCCGGATGGGTTGGGAATATAAAAAAGACAGAAAAAATGGGCGCCCGGGCGCCCCTCGCTTGGAGAATGCCGGCCGTAGCGACTGGCTTATTTTCCTTCCATCACTTGTTAGCGGAAGAGGTTGTTGAGCGTGCTGTCCACGTTCTCGCTTTCCGAGGATTCCTTGACCGCCTCAAGCCCCTGGGTCGGCATCTCCAGCGCGTTGAGGGGCTGCGGCGGGGGGCTGAGGGGAAGCTCGGACGGCCGGGGGGTTTTCATCAGGGAGGAGAGCGAGATGTGCACGGTCTTGCCGCTGATGGGGTCCGAGCCGGTGACCTCGACTTCTTCCAAATCGAGCGAGGAATTGATTTCGACGTAATGGGAATTGCCGTTCACAAGAATCTGCTTTTTGATCATGGTCATCAAAATCACCTGCTCGCGCCGGGATAAATACGGGGAAGTTTATATCGCTATTCCACCGTCACGCTCTTGGCTATTTTCCGCTTCGGCTCTTTGGAGCCGAAATCTGGCCAAGTCGGTTTTATTCGACGGTCACCGATTTGGCCAGGTTCCGCGGCTCGCCGGAGCCATTTTTTATCAATCAACCAATGTTATATATTTATATAATTTTGGTTGCTTAATGTATCTATGCTATTCATCACACTCCCCTTGGAAAAAAGGGTGCACAAGCGCCTCCATCGGGACATCGGCAGGCTGCAGGACGAGCTTATGGAAGTGCTCTACCAGCTTGATTCGGGGTTCGTGCTGCACGGCGGCACGTGCATTTGGAGGTGCTTTGGCGGGGGCCGGTTTTCCGAAGACATTGACCTCTATCTTCCGGCGCTGCCGGAAGGCTTTTGGCAGAAGCTGGCGGCAGCCGTTGCCGGCCGGGGCTTGCAGATGGCCAAATACAAGAGAACTGAAAATATTATCTTCGCAAAAGTGGCCGATGGACAGACAGAGGTGCGCGCCGAAATCCGTTTCGGCGTGAAAATAAAGGCGCAGGCAACGGCTTACGAGAAAATGGATGGCAGCACGATGATTGTGCTGGCCGAATCGGCAGGGCAACTGATTGTGGAAAAAGCCGATGCTTACCGTTCCCGCAGGCTCATCCGGGATGTTTATGACGTGTATTTCCTGTCCGGCAAAATCGGAGAAGACGCGGCGGTGCGCAAAAAGATTGGCGCGTGGCTGGCTGATTTGCCTGATCCCCTTGACGAGGGCAACTTGGGCGCGATCATTTATTCAGGGGCAGTACCCGCTTTCAAACAGATGGCGGAAGCGCTCAAGAGGCGGTTTGGATGACGTATCCAAAAAAACTTCAGGAGGCATTTGGAAAGCAGCCCGTTTTCACTTTGGCCGATGTCCGCAGGCTGTTGCCAAAAGCCAGTGCCGGCTATGCCCGCCTTCTTCTGCACAATCTGCTCAAAGCGGGAAAGATTTTCCGTATCAGTCGGGGCATCTATTCGTTCCATGACGAGGCGCTGGTGGCGGGGTTCGCCTTCCGGCCGTTTTATTACGGATGCCAGGACGCGCTCTCGCTGCACGGGCTTTGGGAGCAGGAAACAAACCCCGTGGTCATCACGGCTCGCAAAGTGCGCGCAGGCATGAGAAAATTCGCAGGCGGCAATTATGTGGTGAGGCGCATAGAACGCAGGATGTTTTTTGGTTACGAGATGATGAAATGCGCAGGATGGTGGGTGCCTGTTTCGGACGTGGAGAAGACGCTTATTGACATGGTGCATTTCAGGCAGCATGTCGGCGAAGAACTGGGAGCCGAATTCGAATCTCGCATCGAGCGGAAGAAAATGCGCGGATACCTCAAGAGATGCCCGGACCGGGTGGCGAGGAAAGTGGGGAAGATTATCGCAAAAAGATGAGCCGGATTATTCCACCGTCACGCTCTTGGTTATTTTCCGCTTCGGCTCTTTGGAGCCGAAATCTGGCCAAGTCGGTTTTATTCGACGGTCACCGATTTGGCCAGGTTCCGGGGCTGGTCCGGATCCTTGTCGGCCAGCACCGTCATGTGGTAGGCCAGAAGCTGCAAAGGCAGGATGTAATAGAGCGGCACCAGCTCCGGCGGGACGGTGGGCATTAAAAGCGAGCGGGCGCCCTCCGCGCGCATCGCCTCGTCGTCGGAGAGCACGACCAGCTCCGCTTCGCGCGCCTTGCACTCCTTGATGTTGCTCTCCATCTTGGGCGCGAGCGGGCCGGCGGGCGCAAGGGCGATGACCGGCACGCCTTTCTCCAGCATCGAGAGCGGGCCGTGCTTGAGTTCCCCGCCCGGATAGGCTTCGGCGTGAAGGTAGGTGATTTCCTTGAGTTTGAGGGCGGCCTCGAGCGCGCAGGGGTAGTTGATGCCGCGCGCGATGAAGAAGAAATCGCGGCGCTTGATGAACGCCTTGGCCAGCTTCTGGATGTCCGCGTGCTTGCCCTCGAGGATCTTGGCGGAGAGGGACGGGATTTGCTTGAGGTCCGCCAGCCCCTGCTTGTTGGCGCCGAGCGTGTAGGCCAGCTTGCAGAGCACGCACAGCTGGCCGGTGAAGGATTTGGTGGCCACCACGCCGACCTCGGGCCCGACGCCGATGAAGAGGGTGACGTCGGCCTCGCGCGAGAGAGTAGAGCCGACCACGTTGGTGATGGCGATGATTTTCGCGCCCTTTTCCTTGGCGAGGCGCACGGCACCGAGCGTATCGGCGGTCTCGCCGGACTGCGAGACGGCGATGAGGACGTCCTCCTGTCCGGTGGTCCACGAGGAGTATTCCGAGCCGATGTAGGCGGCGCAGGGCTTTCCCTGCCGGTGCATCAGGTACTGGAAAACGAGGCCGGCATAATACGAGGTGCCGCAGGCCACGAGCGCGAGCTGCTTGGACGCGCGCAGGATGGGCAGGGCAGCCGACACGTCGGCCGAAACGGCGGACGAGAGGGCGGCGGGCTGCTCCAATATCTCCTTGAGCATGAAATGCTCGTACCCGCCCTTGGCCGCCATCTGGGGCGTCCAGTCCACGTGCAGAGTCTCGCGCTTGGCTTCGTGGCCGTCCGCGCCCCAGACGATGGCGCCGCGCGGGTCGATGCGGGCGACGTCGCCCTCGTTGAGCAGGATGAAATCGCGCGTGTATTCCAGAAGCGCGGGGATGTCGGAGGAGAAGAACATCTCGCCCGCCTTCCCCTGCCCGATGATGAGGGGCGCGTGCCGGCGCGCCAAGTAGAGGGCGTTGGTGCCGGCGATGAGGATGCCCAGCGCATAGGCGCCGTCGAGCCGGGCGACAGCCGCCCGGACGGCCGCTTCGGCGCTCCGGCCGTCATTCATGCCCTGCTCGACGAGGTGCGCGACGATCTCGGTGTCGGTGTCCGAGGAGAAATGGTGGCCCTTTTTCACCATCTCCTCCTTGAGCGCGCGGTGGTTCTCAATGATGCCGTTGTGCACCACCGCCACTTTCCCGGAGCAGTCGGCGTGCGGGTGGGCGTTGCGCTCGCACGGCAGGCCGTGGGTGGCCCAGCGGGTGTGGCCGAGGCCGATGCCGCCCTCCAGTTTGAGGAAATCGTGCTTGGCATGGATCGCGCCCAGCTTGCCCGCGTCCTTGATGACAGACACCTTTGAGCCGTCGAAGACGGCCATGCCGGCCGAATCGTAGCCCCGGTACTCGACCTTCTGCAGGCCGGAGAGGATGACTTGGGAGGCCTTCTTAGGCCCGATGTAACCGATGATGCCGCACATGCAAGAACCAACTTCTATCCCACCCGCTTGGCGTTGGCATAGGTGCGCCCGAGGTGGGTGATCTTCACTTTGGCTTTGACGCCGACCGCGATGTTCTCGACGAAGATGATGAAATTGTCGAGGTGAGCGATGCCCTGCCCGTGCGGGCCGGCGGTGTCGATGGCGACGCTCAGGATGTCGCCGATGGCGACGGGGGGCGCGGGGGGTGTGCTCATAAAAATCCCGATGGCTCTTTTGTGCTTCAAGCTCTTAAATGCGGATGCTGTCCGAGGGAGGAACGGGGAGAGACGGCCGGGCTTCGGGGAGCGGCCGGAATGTTTAAATACCACATAGAGCCACATATGCGATGCCTCGGGGCGATTATTTTTTCGTCGAGAGGACAGACTGTTTATAAATATTTCTAGGTATTGTGGGGCAGGTGAGTTTATGCGTATGCAATGGGCACTCCGATCCTTGCGGGATGAAGACGAGGACAGCGAGGATGAAGACGAGGACAACCAGGACTTCGACGAGGACTGGGAAGACGAAGAGGACGAGTAGATCGCGCTGTTTTCTTGCTGAATCCTGTTTTCCTTTGGATTTTATTTCCGGCTTTTTGGTTTTTTGCTCTTGAGCCTACGGCAACGGCCGGGAAGGAGGGGGCGCAAATCGGCCGGAAACCTGCCCTCTCGCGCCTTTAAAATAGGTCCAAAACTCTACTTCTCTCACAGCCGCCGGACGGCGAAGGAAAAAACGGGAAGGGATGGGTATGGTCGTGGAAGATGAAGTAATCCATTGGTGGAAGGATGACAAGGGCGAGAGCCACCGAAACGCCCTGCGCCTCGAGCGCGAGGATTGCCAGGAAGTGAACGGCTTCCCGAGGGACGGACAGGTGGTGGTGAGGATCCTCAATACGGTGAGCCAGCAGTCGATAAGGCTCTCGCCGGACGAGGCGCTGCGCATCAGCACGCAACTGATGGCGGTTTCGCGGGATTTGCTCCAGCAGAAGAGGAAGATGTGGCAGAGCCACGAGGAATGAATATCGCAAAAGGTGGATGGAATGGACGCCGGGCCACACAAGGTTAATATATTTGATAATGCATCAGATAGGGCATCAGGTGATATAATGAACATCAATCTTGGTGCGCCTTACGAGGCGAAACTCCGGAAGATAGTAAAGAGCGGGTATGCCGGCAACCAGACCGAAGCGCTGCGGCAGGCCATCACCAGATATGAGCAGGATTTGGAGGATGAGGAAGCCGAGCAGTTAAGGAAAGCCTGCGAAACCGAGCTTGAAAAGACGCGGCAGGAAGGCAAGACTAAGACTTACACTTTCGAAGAAGTGATGCGAAAATACAAGGTGTGACGTGGCCATTCTTTTTACCAAAAAAGCGGAGGCTGACTTTGGCAGATTGGACAACGGCGTTCGCTTCCTGTTTCGCAAACATATGGAGAAGCTGATGCAGATGCCGCCCAGGCGGCATCTGAGACATGGCAATCCGTTCTTTTGCGAGAATGTGGTCGAACAGGCCAGGCTTGTCTACCAAGTTGATGGCGAGAATATCCTCATCATCCGCTGTTTTTGCACGCACAAGGAATACGATCGATGGTTCAGGGGCGAAAATTAGTTTTTGAGTTAGTTTGATTTGGTGATCTCCGGCAGG
>JAHFEC010000114.1 GCA_023248665.1 Microcaldota archaeon
CATCCAGCGTCTTTGCGACATTCAAAATCTGTTCGGCCGAAATATTGCCTTTGCCGGTTTGCCGCGCCACCCTCATAGTGAGCGTCGCGAATTCATCAATCTGCCCGCCATTTTTGTAGGCCGAGAACACTTTCTTGGCGTCCGCTCTGGAAACATACTGCGCTCTATTGAACACTTGTGCCTGAACCATCATACCACCTTGAATATATGTGGTAAGAAAAGTATATAAATGAATCTATAAAATTGCCTGCCGACCGCGCCTTTTAAATGCCTGCCCGCCGTAATTTAATTGGTTATCTCTTCGGGCTTTTTCCATGAAATTCGACCTGCACGTCCATTCGGTTTATTCGCCCGACTGCGCCACGCCCGTCTCCAAGCTGGCCGAGCGCTACGCCCGATCGGGCTTCGGGGGCTTCGCGCTCACCGACCACGCTTCCATGGACGGCCTCGCCCCCCTGCGTTCTTACGTCAAGGAAAAGAAGCTGCCATTGGAAATCATCGGCGCCTGCGAATTCCTCTCCGATCGGGGCGAAGTCATCGGCCTTTTCATCGAGGAATTCATACCTGCGCGCGATTTCGGGGAACTGTGCGATGCCATCCACGATCAGGGCGGATTCGTCATCCTGCCGCACCCGTTCGATTCGGTGCGCCGAAAAATCTGCCGGCCCGATCTGCTGCCGCAAGATTCGCTCCGACACGTGGATGGCCTCGAGGTGTTCAACGCGCGGAGCGTTTTCAAGGCCGACAATGCGAAAGCCGCCGCCTTCGCGTCCGGCCATCATCTCATGCGCACCGCCGGCTCGGACGCGCATTTCCTTTTCGAGGCGGGTCGCGCCTGGGTGGACATCTGCGAATCGGAAGAGCCGGCCCTCGCGCTCAAGAAGGGCCGCGCCGAGGTCGGCGGGCGGAGCGCACCATTCTTCGTGCACGGCCCGACGACCGTGGTCAAATGGCTCAAAAGGATCGGCATGATCCAAAAGCCCGCGAAAGACAATCCTTGCGACCCCCGGGCGCATCCTATATAAACCGCCCCGCCGTCTTTCTTGCATGCCTCCCAAGCACACGGTCCACCATATGGCCATCATTCCGGACGGCAACCGGCGCTGGGCCAAGAAGCACGGCCTCGACCCCCTCGAGGGCCACCGTCGCGGCATCGACCTCATGGGCGAGGTGCTCAAGTGGGCGCGCGCGCACAAGGTGCGCATGGTCTCGTTCTGGGCGTTCTCGTCCGAGAATTTCAACCGCGACCGTAGGGAAGTGGAAGGCCTTTTCCAAGCGTTCGAGACCAACCTCAAGAAAGTCCTCCAAGAGGGGAACTTCGAGAAATACGACGTGCGGGTGCGGTTCATCGGCGACATCGGGCGGTTCCCCCTGCGCATCCGGCAGGGCGTGCGCGAGGTGGAGCGCAAGACGGCCAAGCACAAGAAGTATTCCGTCAACCTCTTCATCGGCTACGGCGGCCGCGCCGAACTCGTGCAGATGGCCAAGCGCATCGCCAACGATTTTACCTTGCGCTCCGGCAAAATCGACGAGAAAGCCGTCGCGGCCCGCCTCTGGACCGCCGGCCTGCCGGATCCCGACCTCATCATCCGCACTTCCGGCGAGCAGCGCATATCGGGCTTCATGCCGTTCCAGTCCGCCTATTCCGAGCTTTATTTCTGCGACAAGCTCTGGCCGGATTTCAAGAAGTCCGACTTCGCGGCCGCGCTGGCCGAATTCAAGCGAAGGAAACGCCGTTGGGGGAAATGAACATGGGAACAAGGATCAAGCACCCGCGCCCGGCCATTCTTTCCAGCACCATCATCAATCTTTCCACCCGGCGGCGCATTCGCGTCAAGCTCGAAACGGCGGACACCATGCTCTCGCGCATGCGGGGCCTCATGTTCCGAAAGAAGCCCGCCTCCATCCTGTTCGTATTCCCAAGCATGGGCATCTATCCCATCCATTCTTTTTTCGTGCCCTTCGAATTCGACGCCGTGTATCTTGACAAGGAATGGCGCGTGAGCGGCCTGTTCGAGCGCATCCGGCCGTTCGTCCCGCTCGTCTCGCCGCCGAATCCGTCGCTCATGCTGCTCGAGCTGGCGGCCGGCGCATCCCGGAAACTCGGCCTCAAGCTGGGGAGCCGCATCGCCATCACGGGGGATTGACATGCCATCCAACGAACCGGATCCGAATTCAAACCTGGGCTGGGAGATCGTCAAATCCAAGCCGTCGTACGACTCGCGCCTGCCGGTC
The DNA here is from genome assembly GCA_023248665.1 of Microcaldota archaeon. Taxonomy (GTDB): domain Archaea; phylum Micrarchaeota; class Micrarchaeia; order Anstonellales; family Anstonellaceae; genus CAIXYX01. The sequence goes on from JAHFEC010000114.1 coordinate 2,236, forward strand.
CTGAGCCCGGACGAGCGCGACTTTTTGCTCGTCCTCTCCGAGCGATTCTCGGACTATTCGCGCTCGCACGACGTGGCCAGCCCGGAGGCGGCGAAGGAGGCGGTCGGGCATCTCCTCCCGCTCGCGCTCGAGAGCGAGGGCCTCGAGATCGACGACGAGCAGCGCCGGTACCTGACCGAGGCGGCGCTGGCCCATCTGGCCGGCTTCGCCCCGCTCGACTCCATGCTCAACGATCCGCAGGTGGAGGAGATCGCGGCCCTCGGCATCGGCAAGCCCATCTACGTCTATCTGCGCGCGAAGGGCTGGATGGCGACCAATGCGAGGATCACCTCGATGGAGCACTTCATCCATCTCGTCAACAAGATGGCCCGCCCGCTCGGCCGGCGCATCACCTCGCAGTATCCGCGCCTCAACGCCCTGCTCTCCAATGGCAGCCGCCTGCACGCCTCCATCCCGCCGCTCTCGGGTGGCGAGATCACCATCCGCCTGCATTCCGCGCGCCCGTGGAGCGCCCTCGACCTGATCTCCTCGCACTCCACCACGCCGGAGGCGCTCGCCTTCCTCTGGCTGGCCTTCCAGTCCGACTCCTCGGTGATGGTCGTCGGCAACACCTCGTCCGGGAAGACCACGCTCCTTAACGCCCTTTTCTCCTTCGTCCCCCTAAGCGAGCGCGTGGTGCTCATCGAGGAGACGCCCGAGCTGCGCCTCATCCACCCGCACTGCGTGCAGCTCGTCTCAAGCGAGGAGCTTTCCATCGGCATGTCGGACCTCGTGCGCGATTCCCTGCGCATGCGCCCGGACCGCGTCATCGTCGGCGAGGTGCGCACGCCCCCCGAGGCGCAGGCGTTCGCCGAGACCCTGCTCTCCGGGCAGGCGCGCGGCTCCTATGCCACCTTCCACGGGCAGTCGGCCGCCGAAGCCCTGCGCCGAATGCGCAACCTCGGCATCTCGGCCGACGATTTGCCTTCGCTGGATTTCATCGTGCTGCAGCGGCGCATCGCGCGCTACGACCCCAAGACCCTCAAGCAGGAGGAGCTTAGGCGGATGCTGGGCATCTACATGCTCGTCAAGAAAGAGGATGCGCACGAAAGCAAAGCCAAGAAAGCGAAGGAAGAGGCCCGTGACAAAAGCGTCCCTTTGGCGGACGCGATGTCTTCCATCGAGCTCGTGCCCGTTTTTTCCTACGATTCGCGCGCCGACAAGCTCGCTCCGGCGCCGGGTCTTGACGAGGCGCTCGAGCGCCTCTCCTCGCGCCTCGGGATGGACCGCGCCTCGGCGCATTCCATCTACCAGTCCCGCAAGAAATTCCTCTCCCGCCTCAAGCCCGCCCCGCCCGACGACATCACGAAAAAAGTGCAGGAGTTCGCGTATAAGTGAAGAAAGAGTCTATGGCCGTGATATGCGAAGAAAGCGAGCATGCGCAGTGATATGCGAAGAAAGC
>JAHFEC010000035.1:0-4830 GCA_023248665.1 Microcaldota archaeon
AAGATAAGCTTGCTCTAGAAGAGGCCGCTTATTATGCGAATCCTCGGCATCGAATCCACGGCCCACACGTTCGGCGCCGGCGTCTATGACGGCGAAAAAGACGCGCTGCTCTCGAACGTGAAGGCGTTCTACAAAGCGCCCCCCGGAGAAGGGATGATTCCGCGCGTGGTGGCCGAGCACCACGGCGAACATGGCGCGCGGATCGTGAAGCAGGCGATGGAGGAGGCGGGAAAGAAGCTCGAGGCGATGGGCGCGAGCAGAAATGCGGGCTCGCTTGATTTTCCCTCGCTGGATGCCGTCGCGTATTCTTGCGGACCCGGCTTGGGCCCGTGCCTGCAGACGGGTTTGGTGGCTGCCTCTTTTATTGGACAGAAATACGGGCTGCCCCTCGTGCCAGTCAACCATTGCCATGCGCACATCGAGGTGGGCCGATGGCAATGCAAATTCAATGACCCGCTCGTGCTTTATGTCAGCGGCGGGAACACGCAAATCATCACGGGCACCGAGAGGAAGATGAAGGGTTCCGTTTCCTACGGCCCGCCGTTCTCCGTGCTGGGCGAAACGCTCGACATCGGCGTGGGCAATCTGTTCGATTCTTTCGCGCGCGAAATGAAAATCCCTTTCGCGCACGGCTCGGTGGTGGCCCAGAAGGCGATGCTTGGGAAAAACTACCACCCCCTGCCTTACACCATCAAGGGCATGAATTTCACCTTCTCCGGTCTGCTCACTTCGGCCGGCAAGATGATCGGACATGCGGACGACAATGATCTGTGCTATTCGCTGATGGAAACCGCTTTTGCCGAATTGGCCGAAGGCACCGAGCGGGCCCTGATGCTCACGGGCAAAAAAGAGGTGCTGGTGTGCGGCGGAGTGGCGCAGAACACGGTGCTCATGGACAAAATAAAGACGATGGCCGCCCTCCACGGCGCCACGGGTGGCACGTGCGAGAACCAGTACAACGCCGACAACGGGGCGATGATCGCCCTGACAGGTGCGATGATGCTCGCGCAAGGGAAGAAGATGGATGCGAAGGATGCTTGGATCGACCAGAAATACAGGATAGACATGGTGAAGTGAGAATATGGAAACCGCTCAAGTGGGAAGGGGAAAACCGGCCGCAAAGCAAAAAGAAAATCCGCGCCTGAAAAAACTCTCAGGCTGGAATGGCCTTTCGCCGTTCTCGCGCGCCGTCTTGTCGGTCGTCTATTCCATTCCGCGCGGAGAAGTGCGCACCTATTCGCAGGTGGCGAAGATGGCAGCCAAGCGGAGCGGACGCGCGAGATATGCCAATGCCGCGCGGGCGGTCGGGACGGTGATGGCCCAAAATCCGTACGCGCCGCGCGTGCCCTGCCACCGCGTGGTCAGGAGCGACAGCGCGACCGGGAATTATTCGGGAAAAGGCGGCAAAGAAGGGAAGATGAAGATGCTCAAAAAAGAGGGCGTGAAAATCAGCAAAAACAGGATTGACCCCCGCGCCGGCGGACGGGCAAGAAACATGCGATAAAAACCCGGGCACGCCCGGGGTTATTTGAAGATGGATGCCTCGGATTAACAGGGCATCGGGCCTGCAAGGTATTTAACCTGCTCCTCTGAACAGAAGGCCGGGTGATTGGATGGCGAAGAACAAACAAGCGGCCTCCCGAGCAACGGGCGGACGCGCCAAACTGGACGAAGGCCGGATGGCCATGGCTGGGGCGGCCTTGGGAATCGTCTGGACGGGGCTGCTCGGGCTCACGACCATGAGCATGGGATGGGGCACCGGGATGATGAACATGATGGGCAGCCTCTATCTGGGATACGGCCCGACGCTGGGCGGCGTGCTCATCGGAATGCTCTGGGGGGCGCTCGACGGCGCGATCGGCGGGTACGTGCTGGCCTGGATCTACAACCGGGCCTAGAAAAAGGCTTGGAAAACGAAAAATATTTTTATTTTTTTCACTTTTTCTCGAAGTAGCCGCACTTTCCGCACGAGAGCCGATCCTTGTGGTCGGCGAGGCGCACGCCCGAGCCGCACTTGGGGCACGAGCGCCCGTGCTTGTAGGGCTTGAATTTCTTGGCTTTCTTGGGTGCCGCTTTCTTTTCGTCTGCCATGAACATCACAACCTTTGAATGCTAGGCTCACTTGGCCTTGGAGGTCGCCTTGGGGGCGGCCTTCTTCTCCTCTTTGGCTTCGAGCCCGTCGCGGATGCGAAGGTGCTTCTGGCCCTTCTGGATGAGGTCGGTCGTTTCGTAGACGCGCGCGATGCCCTGGGCCGTGTGCACGCCGGACGAGCCGGCCATGCGCACGATGAGCAGGCGCTCGGACGGCACGGAGAGGGCGGCACACAGGGCCGAGCGCACCTCCTTGCGGGACGGCACGCCGGCGTCGAACGCCAGCTCGAAAGATACCTCTTGGCATCCCAGGAGCGGGCGGGCTTTCTTGGATTGTATCGCGATATTCATAGCATCACTTCGCAAAAAGAAATCCGGATGATTTTTCTGGATTTGCTTCTTTTTCTTGATTCGCTTGTTTGTATTTTCTTTCTTGTTTGTATTTGATTCGTCGCATTAATATGGGAGTGGGCCGGACCATCACTGCTTGATGCGCTGGATGGCGCGCTTGCCCATGGCCGCCAGTATCTCGGCTTCCTTGCCGGGGGCGGCCTCGTTGCGCAGCTCCTCGGGGATGTCCAGCTCATAGGTCTCGAACGTGGTGGTGTCCATGAGCTGGGCGACGGTGCCGTTGACCGACACGACCTGGGCCGTGGTGCGCTCGATGATGGGCACCTCGACGTCCTGATCGGATGGGCCGAGCCATTGCTTCTTCTGGCCGTCGAACACGCCGATGGCCGTCACGCGCATCTTGGCGGCACCATGCTTGCCGGGCTTGGAGGTGTCGATGTTGACCACCTTGCAGGGGATGTCGTCGATGAGGATGAACTTGCCTTCTTTGATGTCCTTGGCAGAAGTGAAAATCTTGTCCATTGCGTCACCTATTGTTCCATCGCTTGGATTAAGAGAATGAAAACCTTTATCGCCAGAATAATATATAAAGCGAACCCATGGGGCGGAGAGCTGAACTACCTATTTTTACATAAATAGACATATTTATAAGGGAGGTAGGGGATAATAAGTGGTATGGAAAGGAAAAATATGCCACCAGAAAAAATGGACGGGCCGGTGAGCGGGCCGGAGAGGCCGCTCGTGCGCATGAGCGGCGGGCGGCTGGAATTCGTGTTCTGTCTGGAGGAGCCGAAGGTGCGAATCGGCGGGCACACGGTTTGTGCAAGCGAGGGCCCGATGGTTTTCATCGGCGGGCGAAAGATGCCCGTGAGCGACGTGTACTAGGGAGAAGCGCTTTTCGTGACATTCTTTTTGAGCCAGTCGAAAATGGCATTGACCGATTTTTTGCCTGCGGCGACTGATCGCATGAAATCGGCCAGCTTCGCCTGTTGCTCGTCGGACATCGGAAGCAGAGAATCGCTGAGAAAATAACCGTTAAATTCTAGGAAGCTGTTGAGAAGAATGAATGTTGTGCGCTTGTTGCCATCCGCAAACACGTGGGCCGTATAAGCTACTGTTTGGAAAGGATGTCCATCAGGCGCTTGTTCTCCCGGATCATACGCCTGAAGACAGGCTCGAGGCTGCTCGGGCGCTGCTTTCTTTTTTCGTCCATATGAATCGTTAAGCTCGGCGCATGGCAGGTTAATATCCTTTTCGAGAAAGCGCGTGGAAAAATAGAGCCCGCCATGCTTTATATTCTGCGTCTTCCCCATCACTATTATGATCATCGGAGCCATGAACAACCCCCACAAGAGCCTTCTGGAGGAAATCCACCTCTTCGGCGAGATGGATTTCGACTATGCGGAGATCACCATCGAGCGGCCGCGCGCGGGCGCCGAATGGGTGGCCGAACACAAGAAGCAGGTGCTGGACGCGCTCGCCTCCTACAACTTGGGCGTGCTCTCGCACATGCCGTGGTATTTCTCGGTGGCGCACCCCTACGAGCGCATCCAGCACGCGATGGAGATGGAATTCTCGCACGCGTTTAGGAGCGCCGCGCTGCTCGGAGCCAAGAAAGTGACGATACACACCGAGACGCTCTCGCCCTCGGTGCAAGGCCGCAAGATGCACGTAGAGAACACCATCGCCGGAGTGAAGAGGATCGACAAGCTGGCGCGCGACTTCGGCCTCGAGCTGCATGTCGAGAATTTGGATGCCAAATCATTGTCGATAAAAGAGTTCCACCAGCTTTTCTCGGAAGTGGACTGCGCCATGACGCTGGACATCGGCCACGCCAGCACGGCCAAGGGCGAGGGCTATGAGAATTATTACAAGGCGTTCGCGCCTCGCATAAAGCACATCCATTTGCATGATAATTTCTGCCAGAGCGACGACCATTTGCCGCTGGGGGCCGGCAAGATGGACATCGAGGAGATCGTCAAGAGCCTCAAAGCAAGATATGACGGCACCATCACGCTGGAAGTGCATTCGGCCGACCGGCACTACTTGGAATATTCGCGCGAGCGCCTCGAGATTTTGTGGTATGGCAAAAAGAAATTCCTCGAGAACAAGGAGTATTTGCAGCCGTAAGCGAAGAAAGAACAACAGGCACATTCTCTCTCCTTTTCCCTTTTGGGACGAAAACAAGGTTTGATAGACCTTCTTTTTGAAAAACACGCCGTTTGGATCGATTTTTTCATCCGGCGTCCCGGCCAACCAATATATGGGCGGCCGGGCGCAAGCCCTTCATGAAAACGGATGGAGGGATCGAAATTAAAAGCCAGTTTGCTTTGATCGCGCTCGTGCTCGCGCTTGCGCTCGTCGCGGGCGGATGTTTGGCGGTGCAGG
>JAHFEC010000035.1:4840-10081 GCA_023248665.1 Microcaldota archaeon
CCGCGCCGGCCGGTGCGGTGCCGGCCGGAAAGGAAGCGGGCGGTGCAAACCGCAGCGGAGCGGCAAATGAGCCGGACATGGCAAAGGATGAGGGAAACAGCACGATGCCTTCGCAGTTGGAAGGGGGCTATTGCCCTTATGCGGGTTGGAGCACCCTGTCGATCGGGGAGGGCGTGAAAATCGGCGATTGGACGGTCCAGTTCATGCAGATTAACACCTCGGCGCAGCGGATGCTGGATGGCCAGATTTACCACCCCGCCATCGTCCGCGTGTTTGACTCAGATGGGCGCGATATCGGACAATATCCCGTCTATCCAAAGCAAGATCTGTCGGTTTATAGCTCGTCCGACAAGCGCGCCGAAATCATTCATATCGGCTGGGACACGGCCGGCACTTCACCGGCCATGCATCGGGCCGAAATTTGGGGCCGGCCAAAAACATGCGATAAAATCGTCGCGGACGGGGCGGCAGAGAATGCGAGCCAAGAGCCCAACGGACAGGTGGAATCGTTCCAGTGCGCCGTTTCGCAAACTTACCAGCCAGTGTGGCTTCACATCGGCGAGAATGCCTCTGTCGGCGATTGGAAAATCCGGCTGCAGGACATAAGCGTGGCCGTAGGGCCGCAAAACACCCACCCGGCGCTGTTTGCCGTGATGGACGAGAGCGGCAAAACCATCGGATCCGAATTACGGGCCATGCCCGGGGAGGACACTCCCTTCACCCGGCCATTGGATGGGAAAACCATCAACATCCGGGTTCTGCAGATCGGCGGGATCACAACGCTGAGCGACAAATCCGCCCTTGTGTGGGCCAAGCCCACCAACTGCTCGGGTCCGGTGCCGACAACAAGCCAGAAGCCTTATCCGTTGAATCTAGACTTCAGTCCGCTCCTGGGCATCCTGGATTATGACTACGACCACGAGGCGGCGCTGGCCAAAGAAATGCGCCCGGACGGCGCCGACGAGCGCGGATTCTATCTTCTTGGCGCGCAAGACGCGTTCGACGGCTATCCGTTCAAAATCACCTTCCTGGGCTGGGCGCAGGGCGCGGAGGCAAGAAGCCGGCCGGCAAGCTTGTTCCGCGTGGTGCGCGAATCGGCCGGAGGAAATGACACGGTCTTTGACGGGATTAAGGTGGCCCAGAAAACAGAGCTGCTCTTTTTCTACCATGGCCGCTCCTATGCCCTGAAGGTTGGAAAAATAGGCGGAATTGAAAACCGCCCCTCCACGCAGTGGGCCGAAGTGAAGCTGGCCGAAATCGGCTCCGGTGAGCCCAGTGCCGAGCAGAAATCCGGGATGCTGAACGCGCCCTACACGCCGGCGAATTTCGAGCGCCTGCTTTGCGGAGAATTTGCCCCCGAACGCCTAGAAGCCAACCGTCCGGGCTACCGCATTCTTGATTATGGCAAAATAAGCCAAGTGTATGAGATGGACGGCTTGCAGCTGTTTCTGTCGGACATCAGCCGCATCGGGGAAGAAGTGCCGGCCACGCAGTATTACTCCGGGGAGTATGTGATCCACGGAACGCTGGTGGTCCTCAACAAGCAGGACAAGGTCATCTTCAAGGGCAATGCGCCCCAGAACAGCCAGGCATTCATCACCGACCCGGACACGGGGCAACGGTATGCGCTCAAGATATTCACGATGGTGCCGGGATGCTTCGTCGAAGCCGGTGGCTGGATGGAAGTCTGGATCGAGCGCGCGGATGAAAGCTATCCGAGCAGCGGGATCGCATACAACCGGCAGGCAACATTCTGCTCGGACGACATGACCGGGTTCGTGAACGTGAGCATGGATAGGAGCGGACGGGTCGGGGCATTCGACGTCAGCCTGGATGCCGGGCCGTCCTATGGGCCCTCCTGCTACCCGTTCGATGTAAGCCTCTCGCAGGATGGCCAGCACGTTGTCTCGCTTTCGGCGGAACCGGACAGCCTCCAAATCCTGCATAATCCGCTGGATGGCAAAGATTACGTGCTTCGGGTTTGCGAAGGGGATTGGAGGGGGGTTCCGATGCGCATATGGCCGCTAGATTAGAGGTAGGCGGCCCGATAGGTTTTAATGGCAGGTGATGAAATGGGAACGATGAAAGAGAATGGAAAACGGGTTCTGGCCTTCGGCCTGATAGCATGTGTGCTCGCCGCCCTTTGGGCCGGCGCGGCTGCCGCCACGGGAACGGACGGCGCGGGCGGGCCGGGCGAGGCCTGCATCCTGACGCCGCAATTTCAGGTGCTGAAGCAGAACATCCGCTCGCCCTCTGGCAGAACCGTCGAGATAGAAGTGGCGGTGGGCGGGCGGCAGGCGCCGGAATGCGGCCCCGTGCAATATGGCGTGGATTTCACCAACGCTTATGACGCGCCGACATTCTACCTAGGTGTGAGCGGGGCGGGGGAGCGGCAGAACCTGTTCATGCTTGAACCCGGCCAGGTTCGGATATTCAAGATGTATGCAGGCATTGTGCCGGGCACGGCAATGGGCAACTACACCTTGCAGATGACGGCCTATTCGGAAGCCGACCACTGGAAGCAGACCAGCCAAAACGTCAGCATACAAGTGGAAGCAATGGAAGCGGGCGACACATACTGGGCAACCCAGCTTTATGTGGGCTGGAACACCGTGCCATTCGCGGACGGCGTGGGCGTATTCGGCTGCCCGGCCATCAGCGAGGGATATGTTTACTCGCCCTCGCGGGAGGACTATGTCCGGATGGTGCGCGAGGGCGCCACCTTTGCGCCGGCGGACGGAGCCGTTCTGCCGGCCGGCGAGAAAAACAGCGGGCTCTTTGTGTTCAGCAAGCAGCGGTGCGCGATACAGTCGCTGGTTCCGCCGGAGATTTTCGAGCGCACGGCCGTGCCGCAGGAAAAAGAGCATCTGCTCACCGCCTCGCCGGTATGGACGGGCCTGAATTCGACGCAGCTGGCGGCGGAATACTGCCCCGGCATGCCCCCAGCCCTCGAGGGCTCACCCAACCCCCTGCCGATTTCGCTCTGGAACGCCTTCGAGCAGAGATGGGAAAGATTGGGCAACCGGACGATCCAAAACGGGCAAGTGTTGCGCCTGCATGAGCGCACCTTTGCGTGCAGCCTCGGAGGATGAACATGGAGCGCCAAGTCCTCGTCGGATTCGTGGGATTCCTGCTTTTGTGCACCACGGCCCGGGCGCTGGAGCCGCCCGGAATTGGGCAGGGCCTGATGGAATGGAACCTGACATTCTATTCGCAGAACAAGCCGCTGCCGGCTGATTCGTTGATCGAAGTGAGATATCCGGCGAGCGGCGGGGCGATGGCTGGGCAATACCAGACCGCCACCATCCTGGCCACGCGCGAAAACGGGAGCGCGACGCTTTATTCGAGGCAGAAGAGGCTGGCGGTCAGGTTCGTGCGCGACGATCCGGTCACCCCGGCCGAAGACGAGGCGTGGACAGGCGAGCTGGACCTTGAGCAGTGGGCAGGCGAACCAATCATCCTCCAGCCCATGGCCTATCTGGCAGGCCGGGTGGATGGGGCGGACGGAAAGGCGGCGGCAGGGGCGCTGATCGAACTGGTGTGCGACAACGGCTATGGCAGGAGCTGGAATGCATCAGCCAGCGGCGCGTTCGAACTGGACGGGCTGCGGCCTGGCGCCTGCGTGCTTAGCGCATCCGAGGGAGGCCTCGTGGCCCGGCAGGACGTGGTACTTCGGAAAGGCGAGCTTACTTATGCTATTCTCGAGCTTGGCGAGAACGGGCTGCTGCTCGCGCTCTATGGGCTGGCCGGACTGGCCGCTCTCGCGCTTCTTTGGAGCGCGGCAAGAAGGTGGAGAACGGAGAGGACGGGACGGCCGCAACGCTCGGCGCACGCCGACGCGAAGAGGAAAAGCAGCCGCCACGGACAGGCCGGGAGGGAGCAGCGCCTTGCCAGCCAAAGGCAGAACGATTTGATGGCCACCCTCTGGCCTGAGGAGAGAAAAATCATGGAATACCTGCTCAAGAACGCGCCGGCGGTCGTGAAGGCGGCAAAGCTTCGCCGCGAACTTCTTATTCCCAAGACCAGCTTCTGGCGGCTCATGCTCGCGCTCGAGCGCAAGCAGATGCTAGTCGTCAAGAAGGACGGCTCGCGCTCCTTTATTTCCCTGCACGAATTCTTCCGGCGCGAGGGATGAAAGGGGTTAAAAACCGCCTTTGCGCAATAGAAGACGGTGTTTTTGCAATGGCTCCGAACTATTTTGACGTAATCGCCGGCTTGAAAGACGCGTGGGTAAAATTCAAGGACAAGGACGTGCTGCGCTGGACGGCCATTTACATGGTGGGCGAGCTGGCCATCATGCTGGGCATGTTCATCACCCTGATCGGGGTTATTGTTTTCGGCGCCAGCGGGAAGGGGGATGCTGTTCCCTTGCTGGTTGGGTTCGCGGTCCTGCTCGCCGAACTGGCCGGCTTGGTGGCCTTCGCGGCATACGCGATTCCGCGCACCGTGCGGGCGGCTATGAAGGCGCAGAATATCCCTCTTGCCAAAAATCCGCCGAGCGTGCTTGATTATTTCGTGTTCAGCGTCCGGCTCACGCTCGTCAACCTGTCCTGCTGGTATGACAGAAAACTTCTTGCGCCCGCGCTGGCACTGCTGGTGTTGACCGTGCTGGCCACATTCGCCGCATTCGTGCTCAACGGCGGAATCCTGCCCTGGATCCCGGCCATCGTGCTCGCCTCCCTTTTTGCCTGCGCATGGGGGGCGGCGGCTTTGGTGCACGCCGAGCGCACGAAGTTCGCGGTGCACATGTACCTGCGCGGGGACGGAACTGAAAGGGAGATGCCGCTCAAATCCTACCGGCTTGTGCACGGGCAGACCTTCGAGGTGTTCTTGGCTGGCTTCTTGGGCGGAGCAGGGCTGTACGTCATCCGAACAATCATTGATATTTTCGGGCGGGTGCTGATGTACATGCTACTCATCCCGCTCTTTTTGCTTGGCGCAGGCGTCGGAAGCGGCGGGATGCTGGTGCTCGGCATCCTGCTGGCCGTGCTCCTGTTCCTGGCGAGCGTGTTCGCGTGGGCGTTCATCGAGATGGCGCTCTGGCGCGTTTACCTGGCCGGCATGTTCAAGTATTACGACAAGATGGGCCCAGTGAAGAAGAAAGCCGGTGATAAAACAAGGAAAAAGACGTTATGAAGAACCGCCGGTAGAACTTAAACCGGTGGTTGTATGGAATATGCGGGTCTCGACGTAAGCAAGGAATCAATCGTGGTTGTCTGGAAAGACTTGGAAGGCAACACA
>JAHFEC010000036.1 GCA_023248665.1 Microcaldota archaeon
GTAGCGCTCGGCCAGCTTGCTTACCTGCGTGGCGCAGTCAGGTGAATAAATCGAATGGACGTGCAGGTCGAATTTCATGGAAAGAACCCGGAAAACCGTAAAAATGGACGGAATGAATGGGGAGGGGAAACTATTTATTTCGGCTCCACGCGCCGGATGCCCTCGATCTTGTCAAAGCCTTTGTCGAAGCTACAGATCACGTCGATGCGGTTAGCTCTCATGGTGGCCGCATGGAACGCATCCGAGGTGGCGAGGCCGGAGCGCAGGAAATGCGCCACGTGGGAAGCGACGGAAGCGTCGATGGCAAGTATCTTAAGATTCGGCATTTCGCGCACCATTTCAAGATGCCGGAGGGCCATGTCCAGACGGCCCGTCCGGGAGCAGTAATGAATCACTTCGTTGACCACGAGCCAGCTGGTCTTGGCGCGCTGGCTGCCCTTGGATATGTCCTGCAAAAGCGCCATGGAGGCCCGACCGTGGGTTCCGATCCCGTCGTGCGCGTGGATGAAGACGTTGGCGTCAAGGAACATGGAGCGCCTCCCGGTCCCCCTCTTCCTCGACTTGGCGCATGAGCGCTTCCACCTCTTGGTCGCTCATGCGGGCATTTGCACGCAGGCAGGCCAGACGCTCCAGCGTCTTTTTGACGGCGGCGGAATCGGGCACCTGGCTTGTGCGCTCACGAGCCGCCGCCTTCGGCTTGCCGGAATCTTGCGGGCTCCGTGTGGAGAGCAGGTCGTTAATCTGCTCGTCGTAGCTTTCCCGCCGATAACGCTTGAGGCGGGCGAGCCTGTTGCGGGTTTTCTTCTTGACAAGAATCGTCGTGTAATCGTCCATATGGATCACATATATGGTAGTGTATAAGTAGTATATAAATCATCGTTTCCGGCCGCCGACCCATGCCCTTGCCCATGCGCCCAAGCTGCGGGCCGAGAGCATCTTGGAATACTCGTCCATCTCGCCGCTCTCGGCCAGCAGCCGCTCGAAACGCAAAGCCTTCATGCTGGAGAGCCACAAATCAACTCCGAAAGAGGGGAGGGAATTGAGGCCCTGGCGCAGGAGGCCGTGGAGCGCGAGGTCGAGGCCGTATTTTTTGCGCCATGCCGCTTCGTATTCTTCCGGCCACTCGAAGAGCCGGCCGGCGAGCCGCCCGCACGAGGAGCCAAAGAAGATGCCGCCGCCGGAGGAGGCTTTCACCTGCCCGGCCGCGTCTCCGGCCAGGCACACGCGGTAATCGCCGCGGATTTTGCCGGTCTGCGGCCGGACGTGGAGCGGGATGAGGGCCGAGAATTCGGATTGGGGCTTTTTGTCTTTGAGGCCGAGTTTTGAGAGGAATTGGCCGCGCGCGGCATGGAGCCCCTTCGCGCCGGCCACCCCCAGTCCGATCTCCGCCGTCTCCTCGCCGGTCGGGATGATCCAGCCGATGAAGCCGGGGCAGAGGCGCGGATCGAAGAAAACCTCGACGGCCCCGATGTCCTCGCAAGAATGGGAGAAATCGCCCTGCCAGCAGGAGGTGTAGGCGCGGATGCGGGGAAAATCGAACAGGCGCGCGATGGTGGAGATGGGGCCGTCCGCGCCGATGACATTTTTCGATTTGAGATCCTCGAGGCGGCGCACGCCGTGCTTGGAGAGGACTTTCCCGCCCGCGTCGATGAATTTCTGGGCCGCCAGGAAGTCGAATTTGCCGCGCTCGATGACATAAGCCTTGGGCTGGGCATAGGAGAGCGAGAAGGTTGAGTTCGCGCCATGCAGGTTCGCCCTGAAAATGGGGTTGCGGATGATCTTTTTGTAGGGCACGACGTCGTCCATCTGCTCGAGGCCCGATGCGGAGACGAGGCCGGAGCAGTGCACGGGCTGGCCGATTTTTTCGTGCTCTTCGGAAAGGAAGACCTCGTGGCCGCTTTTGAGGGCGGAAAGGGCGGCGAACGAGCCCGCAGGCCCCGCACCGACGACGTGGACTAAAGACATGCGAGGAATTCGGATGGAAACAATAAAAACAGGTCTTAAAACGAAAAGAAAAGCCAAAAACGCGCCCTCGGGGGCGCAAGGGACGAAAAGACGAAAACCGCCGGATGCGGGGCGATTCTCGCCGTTTTCCCGTTCGGGAGAAGCGTTTTTAAATAACCCTTCGTTATTTGAATGAATCACTAGATGGCAGAGGACGAACGATGGTGGACAAGCCCAGCCCGACGGATGCGCGGACCTATTACCACAAGGGCAATATGCTCTTTGAGAAAAGCGAGTATGACAAGGCCACGGAAGCCTACAATATGGCCATCATCCTCAACCCCACGTTCAGCGAAGCCTATTTCAACCGGGGATTGTGCTACTACAACCTCAAGAATTTCGACAAGGCCGTCTCGGATTACACCAAGGCGGTCGAGCTGGACCCGAAGAATCCGGTCATCTACAACAACCGGGGCGACGCGTATTACCGCAAGCAGGACTTCCAGAACGCCATCGTGGACTACGACAAGGCGCTGGCCCTCAATGCCAAATACCTCAAGGCCTTCTACAACCGGGGGCTGGCCTACGCCTGCCTGCAGGATTACGAGAAGGCGGTCGAGGATTTCACGCAGGTTGTCAGCCTCAACCCCGATTTCTCGGAAGCGTACCATATCCGGGGGCTGGCCTACGACTACCAGAACAACCTTGACAAGGCCATCGAGGATTACGAGCACGCCATCAAGCTCAACCCCTCTTTTGCCGAGGCCAAGAACCACCTCGACATCGCGAAGGCCAAGAAGGAGAGCGGGGGCGGCGGGGCCGGGGGGCCGGCGGTCGGGGGCGGCATGGGCGGGCCCGATGCCGGCGGACAGCAGGGGCAGGGCATCAACGCCGCCAAGCTCATGTCCAAGCCGACGATGAACTTCAAGGACGTCGCCGGCATGGAGAAATTCAAGGAGGAGATCCGCGAGGCCGTGGTGTATCCGCTGGTCAAGCCCGAGCTGGCCAAGAAATACGGAAAATTGGGCGGCGGCGGCATCATGCTATACGGCCCGCCGGGCTGCGGCAAGACGTTCCTGGTCAAGGCGACGGCCGGCGAGTGCGCGGCCTCGTTCATCAACGCCAAGATATCGGACATCATGAGCATGTACGTGGGCGAGACCGAAAAGAATCTGCACAACATCTTCGAGACCGGGCGCAAGAACACGCCCTGCATCCTCTTCTTCGACGAGATGGAAGGCATGGGCGGGCGGCGCGAGGACATGACCGGCTCGATGCAGTACATGAAGATGGCCATCAACCAATTGCTCTACGAGATGGACGGCGTGGAGGCCACCAACACCAACCTGACCATCATCGGCGCCACCAACGCGCCCTGGGACGTCGACCCGGCGTTGCGCCGCTCGGGCCGCTTCTCCAAGACCATCTACGTGCCCGAACCGGACTACACTTCGCGCTTCGAGATATTCAAGCTGCAGGCCCGCAAGCTGCCCGTGTCCAAGTTCATCCCGTGGGACATGCTCGCGCTGGCGACCGCCGGCTACGCGTCCGCCGACCTCAAGGCGATCACCGAGGAGGCGGCGGCCATCCCGTGGCGGCAGGCGTTCCGGACCGGCAAGCAGCGCAACATCACGGCCGCCGACTACGTCCAATCCATCCTCAAGAAGAAATCCTCCCTCCCTCCCTGGTACGGGCAGGCCAACAAGCAGGTGTACAAGGTCGAGGAGAAATACACGCTGGACGGAAAAGAGCACGTCAAGCTGACCGACAGCAAGGTGGGCGCGGCGGAGCGCGAGGCCTTCAAGCCCCTGCTCAATGTCATCAAGCAGCGCAACGAGCTTTGGTACCGGGTGCTCACCCAATGGATCGCGAGGCCCGTCAGCCTCGGGATACTTTACATGCTGGGGACCATCTTCAGGGCGTTGAGCATATGAGCGGCACCGGCCATGGCATTGAGCGTGCGTTCCGATTTCCGCGAGTCTTGGCCTGCTTGCTCATCCTGCTCGCCCTCGCCGGCGCGCTTTGCGCCCAGTTCGAGGATTTCGCCACCGGCCTGCCGGCCGACATCATCGTGCCGAACGGCAGCCTCGACCATACGCCGGCGCTCCTGAACGTGCGGATCCACGTGCGCAACCCCGGCGAGCAGGACTGGACTTATTATCTTTTGAGCAACCAGAACGGTACCTGGCACAGCGACCGAGTGCTGGGCGTGGTGCAGCCGGGCGAAGAGCACACGTTCAGCGTCGATTTGCAGGCCAGCTACAAGGGAAAAAGCAGGGAGAGCAGCTCGTATGCCGTGGTGGCCACCGGCAATGCGGTGCCGCTCGGGCAGTATTTTGAGGTGGATGAGGATTGGAGCGCCTACGAGAGCAGCACGAGGCAGGCGGTGGGGCAGGGCGTGATGACGTTCGTTCCGCTGGCCGGCATCGCCATCTTCCTCATCCTGCTGGCCATGGCCGACTGGGCTTACACGAGCGAGGCCGAGGGCGAATACAAGGACGAATACACGATGAAGACGCTCATGATCCCGACGGTGCAAAACCGGCCCCGGCGCGAGATTTTGGCCGACATCCTGCTTAACCCGCTCACCTGGCTTATGGAACTGCTCGTCGTGGCCGTGATGGCCAAGCTCATCTGGGACGGGCTGGTGGCCAAGGGCATGGCCAACCCGCTCGACGTCATGCTGCTCTCCGGCGCGGGAGCCCTGCTCATCCCGCTGGTGTATTTCTTCCTCGCGTGGGTGTACAACGAGCAGGTGGAGCGCATGCCCCTGCGATTTTTGGCCGGCATGTTCGTATTCGGGGCCGCCTGCGCGGTGGCGGCGCTGTTCATCAACAGCTATTACACGGCCGCTTTTAGCAGCCTCTTCGGGGTGGACAAGACCCTGATGCTTCTTCTGGCCACCGCGCTCTTCGCGCCGCTGATCGAGGAGTTGCTCAAGGGCATCGGGCTGGCCGCGCTGCTCGGCCACCACGAATTCTCGGACGCCCTGCACGGGCTCCATTTGGGCTTCGCGGTGGGCCTCGGCTTCTCGTTCATCGAGAACTGGTTCTATTTCGCCTCGCGCACCGACCCGTTCCAGACCGGGCTGGCCGTGTGGGTCGGCCTCGTGGTCTACCGCAGCTTCTTCAATTCGATCTCGCACGCCTTCTTCTCCTCGGCGCTGGGGGCGACCCTGGGCTGGGCAAAATCCCAGGACTGGGGCCGGCTGGCCGTGCTGGCCTTCGTGCCCGGACTGGCCATGGCGGTGGCCCTGCATTCCATCTTCAACATCACGGCCACGCTGGACGGCTTCTGGGCCCTCTCGAGCAATTTCGCGGTGTATGTTTTCAACCCGACGCTGGTCATCGTGCAGCTGGGCTTATTGGTCGGCCTGTTCGTGGTGGCGACGATGGACCATCGGCAGGCCGATCTGGACCGGGTAGAGAAGGCCGAGAGCCTGCTTAGAAGCTACCGCAAGAAGGCCCAGGGCTAGGACGGAGAGCCACAGGAATAAAGAGAGGACGGCCGGTTTTTTATAGTGCCCCGCGCGCACGACTGTTTTTCTAGAAAGCCGCTCCGCTCGCCCGGGGTGAAAAACAAAAATGGAAAAAACTCGAAAAAGCAAAAAAGAAGTGAATAATGCAAAAAATCGAAAAAAATAATCGCGGACTTATTGGGCCCGCGTGACGATGTTCGCCCCCACGATCTTGGCCGGCACGATGGCCGGATCGTCATCCGTGTAATGGTAGGCAATGTAGAGGCGGCCGGAGAAGTCGTCGCCCTTGGCGAAAGTCTGGAGGGTGCCGTCGGCTTTGCGGGCCACGAGAATCACGTATTTGGGGTCGCCCGTGTTGAAAGAGCCCTGCTGCTTGAGGTTGATGGCCACGTTCTGGTAGGCGGCCAGCGTCGGATCATCGCGCCCGCGGATGAGGGCGATCTTCTCGATCTTGACCGAGCGGTAGTTGCCGTTCACGATGTCGGCGTAGAATTGGCCGTTGGTCTGCAATATCATCGTGCCGGTGCACGCGAAGCCCGGCTCGTCGAAGATGCACTGGGGCGGGGCCTTGAATGGGTTGATCCACATCAATACGGCAATGACGATGACGATGACGAGGAGGGCCCAGCCATAGGTCATCAGGTATTCCATGGCCGCTTGTCCCTTGAATTTCCCGAGCACGATACCACCTCAATGAACGAAATATCTAGATACGGATGAACACCGTACTTTCACAAAAATTATAAGCTTGCTCTCCAAGGTCCGCCGCACACGGGCGCGCCCGCCGCGCCCGGACGGCGATTTTTCCCGCCCGTTTTTTCCTCTTGTTTCGGTTTTTTTGCGATTTTGTCATCGCATCCTGTTTTTGCGAATGCTTTCCTGATTCTGTTTTTTCTGCAATCTCTTTCTCACATCCCGCCGCTTATCCTTCCCATGAACATGTCCAGGAACAGGGAGACCAGCACGAACACGACGGTGCCGGCGATGAGCATGAAGGGCAGGTACCGGATGCCCTCGCGCGAGTTGCCGTTCTGGATGGCCCCGATCATGAGCGAGGAGCAGATGGCCGTGACGATGGAGGAGAGGATGACGAAGATCTGGAACTGCTCGCTTGAGATGATGGGCGCCTGCGGGCTGATGAGCGTCATGCCGCCCACGGAGGTGAGGTTGGAGGTGTCGGGCAGCTGCGTGAAGACCGATTCCATGATGACCACGAGCTTGGCCGCCACGCCGAAGAGGAAAGGCGTGCCGACCACCACGGCAAACGCGATGAAGATGATGTACATCAAGAGCGACGCGGCGATCTCCTGGCGGATGATCTGCATGTCGCGCGCGTCCTGCGCCGTGCGCTCGAGGATCTCGGCCATGCGCCCGCCGGACGCGAGGCCCTGCTTGATGAGCAGCACCGTGCGCCGCAGGGTCTTGGAGTCGAAACGCAGCGACAGCGAGTCGAGGGCGCGCGCGAAGGGCACGCCGCCGAAGGTGCGCTTGGCCACGACGTTGACCTCCGCCGAGAGGATGCCGAATTCGGGCTTGGCCGAATACCACATGGCCTGATCGATGGTCATGCCCGCGCGCACGTTGGCCGCGCACAGCACGAGGAAGTCGGGCAGGCCGTCTTCCACGCTTTTTCGGCGCGCGTCGCCCATCATCATGATGCCCACGTAGGCCAGCACGCCCAGCACCGAGAACGAGATCAGCAGGGCGAAGAGGACGGCCAGAATGGGGATGGTGGAGGAGAAGGCCACCACGAGGGGCTTGACCACGAGGAGCGCGAACTTGAAGAGAAGGATCCGCAAGCTGTAGACGTTCACGAAGGCGAGGGTCAGGAGCGCGCAGAAGGCGGCGGAGAGGAGCACGTAGAGGCCCGCGAAGGCTTCGGGCGAGAGGGCGATGCCGGCCGAGTCAAGGTGCCGGCCCAAGAGCTTGATATAGTCGCGGCCGAACAGCCGGCCCACCGCTTCATAGGATTGTTTGTAAGCCATGGTACCACATCAAAGGTCGAAGCTCGGCCTCGAATTCTCCACGATGGACAGGAACATCAGCTGGGTGATCAGCACGATGCCGAAGATGCCCGCCAGCAGGCCGGTGCCGGAGATGCCGATGTTCGAGCCCACGAGCGAGAAGATGATGATCAGGAACGCCACGCCCAGCGAGGGGATGATGACCCCGAAGAGCATGTAGAACATCACGAGCGGGTTGAGCTTCTGGCCGTAGGCCTTGAGCTGGATGACCTGCTCCTTGGCCAGCTGCTCAAGCACCGACTCGAGCGAGTCGGCGATGTCCGAGCCCGACGTGAGGGAGTTGGCCATCTGCAGGAGCAGGCGGCGCATGTATGCGGAAGGGCAGTGGTCGGCCACCTCGTGGATGGCGGCCGTCGCCGGCACGCCCAGCGTGATCTTCTCCACGATCTTGTTGAACTCGCGGCTCACCTGCCCGTAGTCCTGCGACACGCCGAGCATCGCGTCAAAAAGCGTCATGCCCGAGCGCATGCCGATGAGCAGGTGCCGGCCGGCGAACACGATCTCCTGGTCGATTTTCTTGCCCCGGCGGATGGAGGCGACGTGCGGCTGGTAGAGGTTGAACTGGAACGCGAGGTAGAAGAACACCGGCAGGCCCAGCGAGAGCAGGATGACCGAGGTGAGAAGCTCGAGGCCGTAATTGACGGTGGCGAAATACAGGGAGGAGGCGAGGATGACCTCGAGCACGGCCATGAGGGCGGCGGCGCCAAAGAAGCACTCCTGCACGAACATCTGCGGGCTTTTCTGGGATTCTGCGATGGCCAAATCCCGCTTGAGCGACGGCATGGAGGCGGCGATGGAGGAGAAGAAATTCTTGAGCGCGGAAGGCGGCTCGGCGGAGGAGGCGAACCGCAACGGGGAACTCACGAACGGCGAGGGGGCCTGGCCGGGAGGCGTGGTTGTTTTCTCTTTCGCGGGTGCCATATAACCAAATCCGAACGATTACTTTTTGAACTTTTTGTGGCTGTCCTTATTAAGCTTCTCCAGCGCGAGGTTGGCCGCGGCGGACTGGGCGCCGGCATCGGGCGGCGCGTCCCCCAAATCCGAATCCATCTTCTCCTGCACGCGGGCGCGGAACTCGTCGAGGGTCATGCCGCCCATCTTGTAGATCTCGTAGAGCCACGCATGCTTCTCGCGCGCGAACGCGAAATACACCTCGTCCGTTATCGCGGCGGCGGATCTCGGGGACGGGCCGGCCGGGACGCGGGACGGCGGATAGGCCGGGACGGCGGCGGAAGCCGCATCGTCGGGAGGGGCGGGCGCTTGGAGCGGCGGAGGCGACGCGGGCGGCGGCGCGCGGGGAGCGGAAGGCGGAGGCGAAGCCGGCGCAGATGGAGGAGGCGCGCGGGGCGGCCAAGAGGAAGGGGCCGGCGCGGAGGCCGGCGGGGATGGCGCATACGACGGAGGAGAGGCAGGGGCGGAGGGAGGCGGCGATGCCATGGGTGGGACATACGGAGGCCGCGAGAGAGATGGAGGGGATGGGATAGACGGTATGATGGGAACCGATGGCGCCTGAAGCGGCGGGCGGAGGGCCGATGGCGATGGCGCCGAAAGCCGGGAGGGGGATGGATCGGACGAGGGAGACGGAACGTAAGGGGCGGAGGCGGGCGCAGACAAGGGAACGGGCGCTTGGGCGGAAGAGACGGATTTCGGAGCCGCAACAGGCGCCTTGGGTTTGGATTTGAACACCGATGCGAGCGCCGAGAACATCGAGCCTTTTTTCGGCAGGGGCGCGGATGCCGCAGGCGCAGAAACAGGGAGATGCAAAGAGGATGGCGCGGCGGCTGGAACCGCAGAAGACGGCACCGGCGGAACGGAAGAGGATGAGACAGGGGTGGAAGCGGGACGATACGTGGAGGGCCGGGCGGAAGAGGATGGACTCGGCATGGATGCGGACGATGGCGGAATGGATGCATGCGCAGGCGGAGGCGCGGCAGGCTGGGAACCCGTGAAAGAACCCCGGCCAGAATAAGACGCGGACGCGGGCTCGAATGAAGCGGACGGATACGACGAGGGGCGGGCTTGCCGATCATCCGGAGCCGGCGCGCCGCGGGCGGGCGGGCCCGGAACCTCGGGCTTTTGGCTGAACCGCGCTTCGGGCTCTTTTTCGGATTCTTCGATTACGGGCTTGCTCGCGCCGGTTTCTTTCGCCGAATCTGAAATGTTGGAAAGCTCGCGCTCAGAGCCATCCGAGGGACGCGAGGTTCGCGGCAAACGTTCCGGCTCCGGCAGAGGTTCGGAAGGCTCGGCCGAGTCAATGACCCGGGCCTGACACAGTGGCCCTTCGGGCCACTTATCGGCAGCCTCTGTCTGCCGAAGGTCCGGGCGTGCTACGACGCCTTCCGAGGGCTGCGCGCCCGGGGGCGGGAAGCGGGCAGACGAACGGGAGGGGAAAATCCGGCCCGTGGATTTTGGCATCTGGGGTGAAGAAGAGGAAGCAGGGCCGGACGGCCTGGAGCGGGAGGAAAGTGAAACGGGCTCGGAGGGCGGGACAGCGCCTGCTGCGGAAGGGGACGCTGGCGGCTCGGAGGGCGGGGCGAGGCGTGCGGAGGAGGAGGACGAAGCGGGAGGAACGGGCGAGGCGACGTCTTGCGCGGGAACCGAAACCC
>JAHFEC010000037.1 GCA_023248665.1 Microcaldota archaeon
ATGGTGTTGTAGAGCGGATAGGAAGGAGAAGGCAGGAGGAAATGGTCGCCGGGGTCGAGAAGGGATTGGAATGCGAAGGAGAGGCCCTCGCTCAGCCCGCTCGTGACGAAGATGCGCTCGGCCGGAAGGCCTTCCTTTTTGGCCAGCACGTCGCGCAGCAGTGGATCGCCTTCGGATGGTGCGTAGCCGGTCAGGCGCGGATCGTTCAGGGCCGCGCGCACCGCGTCCGTGACCCACGGCGGCGGGGCGAAATCGAAGCGGTTAGGGTCGCCGATGTTGAACCAGTGCATCGGCACGCCGCGCGCTTCCACCTTGCGGGCGGCCAGCACGATGTCGCGGATCGCATAGGCGACGTGGTCCATGCGCGAAGCCAGCGGGAGCGGAGTGGAAGGCATGGAAGGATGATGCGCGCGGGAATTTATAAAAAGATAGATGGACACGACGGCAAAACACGAAGGCGGAGATTACGGAACGGTTATCAAAAAATGCGGGGGCGGAAGTAAAAAATGCGGGCCGGAATCTGCGGACGGCCAAGCGGACCGCGAATGGGGGCGCTTCGCCCTGCAGCGGACGGTGCGGGGCATGGGCCAGACGGGCGAAAAAATATTGCGGCAAAAATCATTCTTGGGACACGACGTGCAAAAATTGCAGGCGCCCGTCTTTGTAGACGCCGATCGAGGCCTCGCGCCGGAGGCGCCCGGACAGAGCGGGCGAGGAGTCGATGTCCGAATAAGCGGCGGAAGGAGAATCGCCCTGCGCGCGATCGGAATACTGGCACGAAAGTTCCGAATAGGCAGACGCGTCGAAATAGTCCCCGCAGGAGAGGAGGTTCGGGTCGGCATGGGACGCTGACATGGCCAGCAGTCCGTCGTTGAGGGACTGGTATTTGTAGAAATCGAGCAGTTGGTTCTGCTCGGGCGGCACGGATGCGATGAGCGCGAACGCGAGCACCAGCAGGAGGGAGGAGAGCAATAGTTCAAGCCACATCATAGCGATCACGCCGCAAGGCACACGTAGACGCGCACCGGCAGGTTGTTTTCGCTCATGAGGCGCGGAACGCAGATTTTGTCCGGAGAGTCGAGGGGCGGGATGCCGGAGGGGCCGTAGTAGATGAATTTCTCAACTGTTTTGGGCCGGAAATCGAGAGCGGAGGCCGTGGCGGGATATTGCAGGAATTGCGCCGCGTCGAATTGGCCGAGGCGGACGAGAGGGACACCGGCCGGATCGCCCGGGCGGGCGGACGCGCCGTGCGCGTAGAGGAAATCGGCTTCGGCCAGAGCGCGGGCGAGGCGCGCTTGGGAAACGGCCCGCTCGCTTGCGGACACGGTGATGAAATGGGTGTAGTTGAGCACCGGCATCATCACCATGATCAGGAAGAGGAACACAAGCATGGCCTCGACGCTGGCCCACATGCCGCAAAACGGGCGCCGGATTGGAGAGGCGTTAAATCGGCACATCCAAAGACACCTGATAAGTTTGAGTCTGGCCCGAATCTTGGGAATTGAAATCCGAGCAGGCGTCCGGGCCGGTCTGCGCGCAGGGAGCGAGATTTGGCGGAAGCTGTGAACTATCGCGGGTCCGCGAAGCGTAGAAGTCGCGCTTGAAATGCTCGAGGGTGGCCGACTGGGTTTGGGATGCCTTCGCCAGTTGGGTCTGGACGGCGCCGGTGAACCGGTTGGTCGCCGCAGAGAGGACGATGATGACGCTCAATAGGAAAAGGAAGGCGATGAGCGCCTCGCTCGTGGCCTGTGCGTGCAGGACGGGATATTCCGGTTTCGCCGTCGTGCCCGGTGGACGCGGGATGGAAGGGGTTGGTTTCATCTTAAGACCTCGTATTCGAGCGAGCTGTTGATCGACACATTCGTTGAGCGCTGGAAGATTTCCGCGCGGATGGGCGGGTGGATGCGCACGGACATTCCGTCGGCACCCAACTCGATTTGGCCGGGGCATTCGAGCGGCAAGAATGCAGCCTGGGGGGCGCCGTGCACCGACGCCGCATATGACGGCGGCGAATCGCCGCAGTAGACGGCGGCATCCATGCCGGTTTCTTGCGACCAGTCCGTGACGAGCGCGGCCCATTGTGCGGAGATTGCCGCTTGGATGCACTTTTGCTGGATGGGATAGGCCAGGTCGGAGAACGCTTCGCGGGCGCTTTCGCACACCACGGCCGCATCGGCCGGCACCGAGGGCGAATCCGGCGTGCTCTTCTTGACGGCATCCACGACCTCCTGCGCAGAGGAGATCATCGCGCGCTTGAAGGCCACGTGCTCGACATAAGCGCGCTCGACCGAATACGCGCCGGCCAGATTGGAGGGGTTGGGGTTCTGCACCAGCATAGGCAGGAGAAGGAGATAGGCCCATTGGAGCATGAGCAGGAACGTGATATAGCCTTTCTTGGATGAGACCACGAGGATACCGGGGACGGGAAGAATAAAAATCGCACAGGTAGGGTTGGACGGCGCACGCGGAGATGGGGGGTGCGCCCGCACGGGCCGGCAGGTGTTCAGGGTTTGGTGCAGACCACGGCGTTGGGGATGCCGGAGATGACGCCCAGCACGGTCGGGGCGATGATGGAGATGAGGATCCCGACGACTGCGCCGGTGACGCACGAGGTCGCCCATGCGCTGGCCTTGGCGCGCATCTCGGCCGAGCCCATCTGGCCGCCGGCGTAGATCACGCCGGCCGACATCATGAGCAGGAGCGCGAGCGGCGGGATGAGGCTCTGGATGTCTGCACAGAGCTGGCGCAGCGAGTCCTCCAACTGCTGGGTCGCGTCTTGGGCCAGCACGATGGACGCGAATGCCAGTAGCGCGAGCAGCGCCAGGCTTAGGCGTATTTTTCTGTTCGCCGTCATTTTTACGTTCACCATCACATACCTCATTTTCCTTTAGGAATATAAATCCATATATCCGGTGCCGGCGCGCCACGAATGGGGGCGGGGCAGAAAACGGGCCTGGGCGCGCGGGTGATCAGGGTTTTTCGGGGGCGCATAGCAGCGCATCTTTGACGCGGGCCACCCCGATGACTTCGACCAGACGGCCCATCTTCGGCCCGCGGGGCTTGTTGATGAGCGTCTGGTAAAGCTTGGAGAAAAGCTCGCCGGGCTTGGCCGAATGGGCGCGCGCGACGCTAAAGACCGAGTTGTGGATGTCGAGCGCAGACATCCCCGGTTCGAGGGCGCGGGCCCACTCGCGCACGAGCGGGTCGTCCGTCGGGGCAGGGCTGAAGCGGAAACGGTAGTCTTCGGGCATGAGATTCTGGGCATCCCAAGCCTGCACGAAAGGCGCGAGGTATGAAATGTCCTCGGCGTGCCCCAGCTTCTGGGCGACGAGGTCCCAGTTGCCGTAGAGTCCGTAATAGATGAGCAGGTCGCTAAAGGAGATGGCCCAGAGCGGGCGCGAGGCGGCCAGCGTGTAGGCCAGCGCGCGCTTGCGCTCGGCACGGCTGACCTCGGCCACCGGCGATTCGGTCGGATGGGCCAGCACCGGGGGCAGGGTGGCCGAGAGCGTCTGTCCGGATGCGTCCACCAGTCCGACGCGCCGGGCGAGCCGGCCGGCCTCTTCATATTCGCTCATGAGGCGCAGGAGGTTCTCGGCCGTCGGGTTGATGTCGCGGTTCTCGGCCAGGTCCGGGCGTAGGAGCGCATAGGCCAGCACGGGGGCGGGCTGAAGCTTGAGCAAATCGGAGAGGCCCATGCCGATGCCCTTGGATTTGGAGTATTTCTTGCCTTGGAAAAGGACGAAACCGAACTGGTAGCCGATGGGCGGTTCTTGATTGAAAATCTCGCAAAAGACGGCTTGGCAGGTGTCCCATGAGCCCCCGCGGGTGTGGTGGTCCATGCCCGCGCCCTCGATGGAAGTGCCGAAATGTTTCATCCACGCCGGCCAGTGCAGGCGCCAAGTGAGCTTGTACTGGTGGTCGGTGATTTTGTTGGACCCGGAATGGCCGCAGCCTGATGCGTATTTGACGTCCTTGTCACAGGCGTAGTCGTAGGAATCGGCATCGGCGCGAGTGACGCGGGTGGTGGCGATGCGCCCGCAGTTGGCGCAGATGGGCATGAGCGGATGCCAGTCGGCCGGCAGGCTCTCGCGCAATGAGGTGCGGGCCACCAGAGCGCGCAGCGGCTCGGTTTTGGAGATGAAGAGGTGGGCGATACTGTCCATGGCGCCCGATGCGTAGAGATCCTGGGCGCGCACGATTTCGGGCCGCACGCCGAACTGCTTGGCAATCCCCAAGGATTCGTTGAGGAAAAAATCGCCGAAGGAAGGGTGGGCGCCGGTCGGATCGGGCACGTGGCAGAGCGGCTTGCCCAGGTGGGGGGTGAGGATGGCGTCGTATTTTTGCATGGACATCGGCACGGCATCGAAAGCGTCGAGGATGTCCGCAACGAAGATGTAACGCACCGTCTTGCCCATGCGCTGGAGGTAATGGCTGATGGCTTGAGGATAGAGCATTTCGCAGAGCGTGCCCATGTGGGCGGGCCCGGAGGTGGTCATGCCGCCCGTGATGACATAGGGGCCGCCGGATCGGTCGAGGGCGCTCTGCCCCAATTGTTCGACCCAGTGCTTGTGCTCTGTGGAGACGGATGGTGTTGGCTCGGACATGGAAGATTATGGGAGATGAAAGTATAAAAAGAGGGAAGAAGGCAGAATAAAAAAACGGACAGGCGAGCGCGTGGGGCGGGCTCGGGCCCGCCTCGCATGCTTTGCAACAGGAATGTGGAGGGAGGGGAGAGAGGTGGCTGTGTGATGTAGTGGATGCACAAGGACGCTCGGCTGGGAAGGATTATAAGTGCGCGCCGGGGACCCCAGACTTCCACTAATCGTCGACGCGCGAAAATTTTGGCTGAATTTGGTCAGTAAAGCTTTTCCAAGCGATCGATTTTTCCCTTAAATAAGGTCAAATCGTCCTTGTATTTTGAAAAGAAGGTATCTAATGCCATTTCTTTTGTTTCATCAACGCATAAGACCGATTTAGTGTTCCAAAATGATTCTGGAAGTTGCATTTGTCTTAATTCGTAGTAAAATCTTCTCTTTACTGTATTATATCTATTATAATTATCAGAATGTAAATCGAAGCAATATAATATCATAATGTACCTATAGGTACATATTACTTATAATACTAACGTTTCTTTGTTTATTGTTTTTTGTTTAGCGGTTTTCCCTCGTCGTTCTTGACGTCTGAGAATTTGAGCTGGATCAGAATAAGCCACAAAGTTCAGGTTTTTGTCTATTAGCGGAAGTGTGGGGTCTGCCTGCCAAACACCAAAAGAAGCGTGAATAAGAAAAAGGATGAAAAAGTAAAACAACAGCCATCTGGTCTTTATTCGAGCCCGGTCGACTGCGCTCCCGTGCCGGCTTTGCTCACCATAATGACGTCTTCGACGCTTTTGACTGAGCTGTAAAGCACGCTCTTCTCACGGAGCACGCGCTTGGCTTCCTCTTTGGAGACATTGGAGAGAGGCTCCATCACCAAACGCACCACCTTCCCCTGTTCGAGGTCGATGAGCACGTCCTGTGCCCGTCCAAGGAATTTGCCGCCGTCGCTGTAGATGTCCATCCCGTAAATCTTCGATACCTTCATGGTCATAACACTCACCTGGTCGCAGACTACTTCGTCCTGTCGCCTATTACAACACGCTCTTTAAAATACTTTTCTTGGCGCGGCCTAATGCTCGTCCATCAACAATAACAAATAGAAAACGGCATAGTGGGAAGTGGATTTGAACCACTGATCTCTGGGTTATGAGCCCAGCGGGCACTCCAAGCTACCCTATCCCACTAAATACTATCATGCACGTTCGTGTTTAAATATTCGACGTCCAATCCCGCTCGTTTGTGGATCAAAGACGGAAGAAAACGCTAACCGGCCGCCCGAGCGGCGCGTTCGGAAAGCCGTTGCGCTCTTTTTTGGCCTATTGTTTTTTCTCCACATACGAAAGGCTCGAGCCGCATTGCGCGCACCGGAACATCTGCGCGCTGGCTTCATCGAACGGGATCGAACGGCCGGGTCCGCATTGTGCGCAGCAATACGCTTCCGCCCCATCCGGCGCGCCGACCGTCGTGGCCTCTGGAGATGGAGCCGCCGGCTCATTCTCCACGGATTTCATCAGTTCCAGCGCCCGCTCGTTGTTGAGCCTCCACACGTACGAATACCATCCGCTGTTCTTGTCGCGGCTGCGGTAATAGCTCGCCAGCCCGAACGAGTGCAGCTTGTTGAGCACCACGCGAACGTCGCTCGAGCGCACGTCTGCCTTTCGTGCGATCTCCTCGTCCGACAGTTCGGACGTGAATTCCTGGATGACGTGGATCGCGTGCTCGCCGACGTTCCTCACGAGCCAGCGGCGCACTTTCGCGTCTCCCATCAACTGGGCGCGCCAGACCTTGTTCATCGCTTCCTTGTGCGCCCCGGTTTTCTTGGTCGCCGCCACGGGCGGCCTGGTCCGTGTTTTGGCTTTCGCTGGGGCGGCTTTTCCCATTCCTGCTTTCGGAGCCTTCGCCCGCCGGACTCCGTTTTTCTTCACCAGCCCGTGGCCCGTTTTCTTGGTCGCCATATAATTCTATTATTTGACAAACGCAATATTTATACCTGCCTCTATTTGTTACTCATATTCACACTCTTTCCTACTTTAGATGGCGTAATCCTGATTTTTCCATCCCACGCTTTCGTCAACTCCCGGCCCTCGCAATAACGGTCCAGGAACACGGCCAGCGCCGCGATTTCGGAATGGGGCTGGCTGCTCACCGACACGTTGAAGTCCGCCAAATCGTATGCCTCGACCGGCACCTTCTGTGAGCCGACGAGCACGAGGCAATCCTTACTTTCCTTGCGGATTTTGGCGATCACGTCCTGCACGGGCAGCCCGTACATCGTCAGGTTCACGAAGCATCCGCCGTTTTTCTTGAATTTCTCCACGGCGCCCATCCAGTCCTTCTCATACCTCACTTCGAACGGCCCGCCCCAGCTCTCGACGATTTTTTCCACCCGTCCGACCAGTTCCGCGTCCTCCTCACCGCACAGCATCGCGCCGTCCGCCCCGAGCGCCCGCGCGGTGAGCAGAACATGCATGCTTGCGCGCGGGTCCCGCCCCAGACGATGCCCGTACCTCAGAACCCACAAACCCATCGAACCAACCCGTCGCGGTCTTATGCGCGAGAATGTTTTTTTGGACCCGAAAAGCCTTTTTGACGCGGGGATGATTCGGGTATTCCTAAAAAGGATTTTCAGCGGGCTCGGTGGGATTCGAACCCACGACGTTTTGGTTTCTTCGCAAGAATGGTCTTGCCTAAGAGCCAAACGCTCTACCAAGCTGAGCTACGAGCCCAAAGTCGCACGAATTATTTGGCAACCAGAGTTTAAAACATTTTACGTGCCGAGCCCGCAGTTTTTCGTCCCGCGAAAATCCCGCCCCCATGCCGCCCGTCCTTTATCGTCGCCATCCGGTTCAGAGGTGCTGGCCCTCTTTCAAACGCCGTCGGATCAGCAGCGCGCCCTCGATGGCCAGTACGATGAGGACGACGGCCGCGGTCACGACCGCGATGTTCTCCAGCGAGAAGAAATCGCGCTGGTACACGGGCTGTTCCACCACCACGATTTTCTGGGCCGTGCTATTTTCATTGGGCGCCGTCGCGTTCAAGTCCGGCCCGTTGCCGGCCGCCGCCGCCCCTTGCGTGTCGTTCTTGACTTGGGCCGCCTGCGAAGCATTTGCATCTGTCCGTATCTGGGGCGGTTCGGGGGCCAGCTGGCCCGTGGCCCGTTGGATGCTCTCCCATCCCGACCGGGCATTCGCTCGGGCGATTAGGGGCCCGCGCGCGTCCTCAACGGCGCTCTGGGCATCCGCAAACGGTGTGGTGTTGTAGCGGATCGGGCCCGAATACAGCAGGCTGTCCTCGTTCTGGATCCGGCTCGCGGCCATCTGCTGGGTCAAGTTCTGCAAAATCCCAACGGTCTGTGCGTACGCGTCCAAGTTTTCCAGTTCGCTCATGTTCCGCGCCCCCGTGCCCAACCCCTGCGCCTGCCCGATCTGCGCGTCGATATCCTGCACGTTCTGCACATACGCCATCATGTCGTCGATGATGCCGGCCCCGTTCTGGTCGCGCGCGTACCGGCACACCGTCGATTGGTTGCACGTCTGCTCGCAATCGCTGCGGTTCTGGCACGTGCCGTTATCGAGCCCGAAGAAGAGGTCGTATTTGGCTTCGTAGAAGAAGCGGGACCGGTTGAACTCATCGAGGTCTTGGGCGATCCGTGCCTGCGCGTCGGCCAGCGTCAGGTTGGGTGCCAAGAGGCGGTCGTATCTCTCCTCGATGATGCTTTGGATCGTGGCATTGTCGCGCACGAGCGTCGCGTTGTACGTGCCGTTGCCTGCCTCCAGCCGCAAAAGGAACGCGGGCGTCTGGTCCAAGCTGATGATCACGTACTCGTGGCTGTCGTTGGAGAAGAAGTCGTCCATCGCCGCATACCGGAGGTCGGCCACGCCCCCCAACGTCGCGTTCACGGCGTCTGTTTTGAGGTCCGCGTCCGTGCGCGCACAAGCCGAAATGGCGAAAAATAAAAATACGAGGAGGGCAACGAGTTTTCTCATGCCCTCTGGCAGTTCTTGCAACTCTTAAAAGGCTTGCGAAGGCTCAGGGCGGGCTCGCCGTCGCGTTCGGGGTCCCCGTTCCCGCGCCCGCCGGGTTCTCGCTGCCGTTCGCACCGGTGCCCGGCGTCGGGACCTCGAGGCTGCCGTTTCCCTCCGTGCCGGTGGCAGTGCCGGCTGTCCGGCCGGCACCCGGCGCGCCCACCACCACGATCTGGCCGCCGGAGTTGAGGTCCGGCGCCGTGCTTGCGTTGCCGATGCCCGCGGCGGCCCGGACGCATGTGTCCCGGTCTGTCTGGTTCGTGATGCCGCTGCAGTAGCTCACATCCTGCCAGCTGTAGGCCTCGTAGGCGTAGCACTCGTCCATGTACGTGCCGGCCTTGGCGCACATCATGGGCTGGCCTTTCACCGCGGCGAGCTTGTAGATGCATTCGTCCCGCAGGCGCGGATCGGACGCGAAGGCGCACAGGCCATATTCTCCGAGGTTGATGGCCGCGGAGAGCACGCAGCTCTGCCGGTCCTGGCTCGTGTTCTGGGCCGTGCACTCGCCCATGGACTGGAGCACGGCGCTGTCCTCGTCGAACGCGGAGTCTACCTGGGTCCAGTTCGCGTTGGGCGCAAGGGCGTCTATCTGAATCCGCGCGGGCGAGTCGTAAGCCTGGTAAGTCCTCTCGTACGTTTGCACGATGCCTTGATAATCGTACTGGAGCCGGCTGTAGAGCGGGATGCCGTTTTCATGGTCAATGCACTTCTCGAGCTGGTAATTCTTGAACACGAACATGCTCGGGTCGATCCGGGTCAGGTCCTCGGACGAGAGCGTGCTGAAGTCGAACGTATATTCCACGTCGTCGCACGCCCGGCCGGCGACGGTCTTGTTCTGCGGGTTGCCGACGAACCGGATCGCCCCGATGCCCACCATCCACGAATCCAGCGCCTGCTGATCCGGGCTCGGCTTGGCGGGGAACGTGGCGTTGAGCCGGATGGCGTAGCTCCCGGCCGTGCTGTTGTCGTTGAGTTCCGAGCACACCTCGGGCCGGTCGAGCACCTTCTCGCACACGACGGCGGTGCCATTCGCCCACACATACCTGCGGGAATGATACGCCGTGCTCACAATCCCCTCCCTCGCGCCGCCCTCCTGCGCCAGCGTGATGTTGTTGTCGATGCCGTCGACGTTCTCCAGAAACAAAATCTGATACGAGTCTGGCAGGTTTGCGAGCCGGCCCGCACCCGAGAGCAGCACGAGCGCGCCGGGGGCGTGCAGCCGCTGGTCGGCCGTCATGTTCGTCGCGTTCGCGCTCGTGGCGGGCGGGTTGCCTCCGAGCAAGGAGGGG
>JAHFEC010000115.1 GCA_023248665.1 Microcaldota archaeon
TCTATCTGGGCAACAAAGAGCTGATCCAGAAATGGAAAGAGAGGCCGTGGCCAAAGAACAGACCGGCTAAGCGGTTTTAGCTCCGCGCCTATCCGATGCGCGCAAGCGCTTTCTGCGGCCGCTTGCCGGCGTGGCGGGCCGCTTCGAGCTTTTCCCAGTTGATCCGGATCTCATTCGGCCAATTCTTCGGGTCTCCGTCGAATTTTCCGTTCGCAACGAGTTTCTTCCAAATGGCATAGCGCGAGTCTTCAGCCGCTTTGCGCATGGCCGGTGGCGTCTCCGGGTTCTTCACAATCAGCTCGCACACCCCCCACGAATCCATGCCGATGCATGTTTCCAATGCGCGCATCGTGCGCAGGGCCATGGGCGAATCCGAGCAATTCTCGTTCTGGATGATGGCGATGAACGCCGCCATCACCAACTCGTCATTTCGGTTGGTATTGTACCTTTCCAGCGCATCGATGACAGGATTCTTGTTTTTCATGTGCCGGAGCGCGTAGAAAAGCGGGATCACGCAACAGTAGTCGTCCGCCGGCGTCTCTTCGGCTATTTTGGCCAGAATGTCGATGATGGTCGCCTGCTCGATCTCACTGCTTGCACGCCTCAGCGCGTGGCCGAGGGCCGGGATATCATACAGTCCGGCCGTGAGGTGGCCCATGTGCCAGTCGTAAGATCCGATCCGGCTCTTGGCCTCTGCAAGGATGGCGTCGATGCTCTCGATCTCGGCCGGCGCATCCGCATACTGCGCGGCATTCTTGAACAGGAGAATATGGTCGAATACCGCATTCTCTTCGTCGTCGAACAGGAACGAGTTGATGATATCCCGGGCCAGGTTCCGGTTGTCCGGATCCGGATCGCAGGCGCAGGACCAGTTGAGGTGGGTGAGCGTGATGGTCTTGTTCAGGATATTCTCCTTGAGCTTGAGGAGGGAGAGGAGCGCTTCGCCCCTCACGGCCGGGCTCCGGTCCCTCAGGTAGCCGCAAAGGAAATCAACCGTCTCCTCGAGGGGTTTTTTGAGTTCGTTCGCATTCACCTGCCGGATGTCGGGGCGTACGGCCTCGATGTCGAATTCGGGGACTTTTTGCCAAACGTTCTCCAATACGGACTTGAGCTTCTCTTTGCGTGATTCGATCGCGTCGGAGCCTTCGGACATTCTCTGGGGTATGTCCAGAATCAGAGGTATGAATTCTCCCATCTTCTGGATGGCCCCCCGGACGACGGCCTCTTTCTCCTCGGGCGGAATGGGATGATTATAGCGGTTTTCCATCTCGGTTTCCTTGATGAGCATCCGAACCGTGCGCAATACTTCTGGGTATTTGCAATCTGTTTTGATGATGCCTAGACTGCCCGGTTCGATCATCAGGTGCCTCTATTTGGGCGGGCCGATGGGTTTTTGGTTTGCTACGCAAACCCGCCATTTTCCACTATTGAAATCGAATAAAATAAAAACCCAGCACTTGCTCCGGCAAGTGCCGCCTCGAACGGCGTGTCGTGCCATCCGGGATGATACGACCGGCGTCCAAACGCCGACCGGACCCGAATTTTAAAAAATCCTAAAACGCTTTATTCTTCCGGCGTGTAGTGGTTGATCAGCCAGCCGATGCAGATGACCAGCAGGGCCAATGGGATCCAGGGCACGTTAACGGTGAGGATGCCCATGTCGCTGAGCAGCCAGAGCACCGCGAGGAGCGCCAGCAGGACGATGATTGTAGGGAACCGCTTCCTGTGCCCGCAACACAAGAAATGACGGTGGCCTTCGCATTCACATTCGTTTTTCCCTGTTTTCTTCATCGTATCACCTCGTAATGCCTAAGCAATGGAGGAAAGTCCTAAAAACCATGCGCCTGCCGGTATCGGGAATCTTTTCTCTTACCCTTCCCTTTATACGCCTGCGTGTTTTGAGCTTCTAGGGTGTCATGCGTGCAATGGGAAGAATATCCCTCAATCGTTCTTATCGTCTTGCTGGCCCTGATTTTCGTGGCTCGCTTAATCCAAGTCTTGGGCGGCCGTCCGCTCCAGACTCTCGACAATCCGTTCCAATCCGCAGTCAAGACCCTCCAGCCTCCCATCTCCGAAGCGCCCGTCCTGTTCGAGGCGGACGGACGGCAAGCCCTTCGTCAATGACAAATGGGACCCCAGCCATTCGTGAATTATTCCGATTCCATGCCTGAGAATAATGATATGGTGCAATTGAATGATTAGATGAAGGTGATACTATAGCCAAAAAAACATCCAAAACCCCCCGCTCCGGCGCCTTCGGGCTGCAATCCCATATGCCGCTCGTCGTTTTTCTCTCGCTCATCTTTTTGCTTTTCTTTGCCTTCACGCTCCTGCGCCCGGTGCAGGTGCCGGCCAATCCTGACGGATCACAGTTTTCGGCGGTCCCGAACACTTTTTCCATTTCCAATGATGCCCGCACACCCGTTTCCCCGAGTGTTTCTCTTGCCTCCCGCAATACCCGCACGCTCATCTATGTCTCCTCCTTCGAGGGTGGCGACAAATACAAAACTTTGAATGGCAGCTTCACGGTGCTGGATCTGCACGGAAACTTCCGCCAGATGGGCCGCCAATACGGCTATCTGATGCGCGAGGAGATGCAGGAGGCTTACAACAAGACCATGGTGGAGACAGCGGCCATGGGCATGCCCCCCGAACAGGTGATAGCGGCCGGCGACATGCTCTACGATTCCAATTCCCAGAAATACGTCGAGCTCATGCAGGGCATGTCCGAGACCTCGGGCCTGACGCTGGCGCAGCACAAACAGCTCAACGGCGGCGTCATCAGCCTGATTAGCGCTTACCTGATCAAGGCCTATTCGGACGCCAACCTCACGCCGCCCACGCAGACGGCTTGCAGCGGCGTGGCCTTCTGGGGCAATTATTCCAAGGACGGCAAGCTCTACTTCGGTCGAAACTGGGACATGGTGCGCTCCCTGCTTTCCCCCTATCTTCCGTACATGACCCTCGCCGTCTATCATCCGGAAGGCACCAGCCATGCGGTGGCCAACCTCGAATTCATCGGCGAAGTTTATACCGAGACGGCGATGAATGACCAAGGCCTTTTCCTCGAGCTAAACAACGGCGCCCAGTCCGATCCCACCCACATGGGCGGCCGTCCTTTTGCGGCTGTCAAGCTTTTGGACTTCATGTTCGACTCCTCGGACATGAACGACATCGGCCGCGAATTCAATACCACGTACCCCAGCGACTCCTACGTCATCCAGGTGGCGGACAAGAATGCGGCCTATTCCTACGAGTGGCCCACTTTCGGCGTGCACCGCCGCTCGGAGAACGTGAGCGGGCTTTTGGTGGCCTATAACAGCTTCGTGCCACCCTATCCGCCCGAATGGGACGGCAAAATCCCGCCCGTGCCAGCCAACGACCCGCGCCGCAATAACTTGCTGGCGATGGCCAATTCGCCGGAGTACAAAGGAAAGATGGATGTCGAACTCATGAAGCAGTTCCTCTCCGTTGGCGTGGCCCACGGGGGCGGCATGCTGCCCGACAACGTCTATCAGGTCATTGCGGTTCCGGCCGACTACACGATGTGGATCCACGGGCAGAACTATTCGGGCTGGGAAGAAGTGGA
>JAHFEC010000116.1 GCA_023248665.1 Microcaldota archaeon
AAAGCTCCAAAGCCTTCTTTTTCTGGAAGGGCTACCTATTATGATTCTCGAAGCAGCACTATTGACCTCAAAAAGAAAATAGCCAGCTTGCTCACAAAAAATGGCCGGATAAAAGTGAGACTGAGCGTTCCTGTCTACTTCCAAAAATTTGATAGTTGGAAGGTTAAGGAAAGCAATCTGGTCAAATGTAAAGATGGAAGATTCAGACTGATGATTTCTATCGAACGCCCAAGCCGTATCTCTTCCAAAAAGGGAAAAGTAATTGGGGTTGACAGAGGAATCAATAATATTATCGCCACTTCCGACGGATGGGTTGAAGACAGTGCCCATCTTTTCTGCGTCAAAAAAAGGTATAGAAATCTGAGAGCCATGTTTCAGGCAGTAGGCACTCGTTCCGCAAAAAGACATCTGGTCAGATGTAGCGGAAGAGAAAAACGGTTTGGAGCCGATGTGAACCATGTTCTCAGCAGGAGATTGATTGATAGTGCAGGAGAAGACGGAGTAATTGTTTTGGAAAATCTCAAAGGCATCCGTTCTGCCAGACACAGACGAAAGCAGAACTGGCTTTTCTCCAACTGGGCTTTTTTCCAGCTGGAGAATTTCCTCTCCTACAAAGGGGAAGAGGCTGGTGTCGCCGTTGAGTTTGTTCCGGCTAGGGATACATCCAAGACCTGCTCCGCTTGTGGCAGCTTGAGGAGAGGCCAGAGGCAAGGCTCTGTCTTCAAGTGCAAGGTCTGTAACGTGGTTCTCCACGCCGACCTCAATGCCGCCAAAAACATCCTGCATAGATACCAAACTCTCACGGGCTGCCGTCAACCAGCCTATTGCTCCTCAAATGAGTCGAGCAAGCCACCCACTTTAGTGGGTGGTCGTTGACGGCTAAAGTAACGACCGATGGAATAAAAAGCTAGGCATCCGGCGGCAGAACCCTCGCGCCGAGGTTGGTCGCATAAGTGATGAGGGTCTTGGGCGTCTTGCGTATCTTTCCGGCCGCCGCTCCGCTCCGTTCCACCATCAACTCGGCGCTTGTCCGGCCCGCGCCCGCCGGCCCGGCGCCGGTTTCGATCTTCGGGCCCGTTATTGCGGCATTCCCTTCGCCCTCAGGAGCTTTTGCGCCGCTTCCCGTTTTTGCGGCCGTTCCCAATTCGAACACGCACCGGTTTTCCATCCACACGCCGGCCAACTCCTCCCCCTCCAGCATCTTTCTTGCCCATCGCCCCTGCCTAGTTCTCCCGGCGAAATAATGGGAGGCCTTGGCGAATCTCCCCAGCGAGGGGTTCGGGCGCATTTTCTCGTCCGCCCCGTCTGCCCACATCCACTCGTCCGCCATCTGCGCTTTTCCCGCCGTCCGCCCGCATGCCCGGCCATAGAAGCGCAAAGTGATCGGCATGCGCAGCTCTTGGTCCGTCAGCCGGACATGGCGGATTTTCCCGTCCATAAAACGGACGTGCATCCCGCCCGCCGGCCCGCCTGTCAGTCTTGGATACTCCGCTTTCATTCCCGCTTTTTTCGCGATCCCCTCGCATTCCTCAAGAGAGTAAGGCTCCCCGCACCAGGCGTTCAGGGCCAGGCAGAGCGAGCGCTCGCGCGAGAGCATGACGGCCGATCCGGCCCAGTCCGGCATTCGGCACGTCTGGGAAATGTCCATCGGCACGTCGTCCAGCCGCTCTCCGAACCTGTCCATGATCCGGCCCAGGCAGGCCGGGCGCGAGATTTCGGAATTGAAGCGGAGCCTTATCTTCCCGCGGCCCCGCCCGGCGCCCGTTGCATGGCCGGCGGCATGGATTTTCGTGAGCACGCCGGCTTGCAGGGCCAGCGCCGCGCCCGCGACAGACGAGCCCTGCTGGGCGCAATATCCTTCCAGAAAGACCGGCGCGATGGCGATGACGCTCATGGCCCTTATTGGGGGGCGAGCCTATTTGAATTTTAGCGTGTTATCATGTAGATGATAATGATGATGGCGGCGATGAGCAGGGCGGAGAAAAACAGCAGGTTGCTCATGGTTCACACCAAGGAAGCTCACTCGTCTCCCCTTAATAAAACATGCGGGGCCATTTTCGGCCGGTCATTTCGATGAAACTCGCATTCGTGTCCGACACCCATTTCGGCTACCCTCGATTCGAGCAGGATGCCTCTTTACAAGGGCGGGCCGCCATCCTGGACGCGGCCTCCAAAGCCGACGTCCTTTTACTGGGCGGCGACATCTTCGACCATCGCATCCCGAAGCTTGAGACCCTTTCCGAGGTGGCCTCCATATTGCAGGAGGCCCTCGCCCTCCTGCCCAAGAATGGCTTCCACCCCGTCCTGGGCATCCACGGCACGCACGAGCGGCGGGCCAAGGACGCGCTCAACCCGTTCGCCATGCTGGCCAAGTTCGGATTGATAACCGACGTGCACAACAAAACCGTGGTGCTGGAAAAGAAAAACGAAAAAGGCGGGTCAGATGGCGAGGCGGAAAAAATCTCCATTTCAGGCCTGGGCGGCGTGCCCGACGATCTGGTGCGCGAGGCGCTCTCCCGCCTCTCGTGCAAGCCCGTCGGGGGCGCGGCCAACCTTTTCCTCTTCCACCAGACCATGGCCGAATTCGTGCCCGCGGCCCATAACCTCGCGTCGCTGGACGACCTGCCGGACGGCTACGACTGGTACCTGTGCGGGCACCTGCACGCCCAGAAAGAATTCATGGGCGGGAAGCTCCTCATCCCCGGCTCGACGGTGATGACGCAGATGAAGGACGAGGAAATCGCGCCGAAAGGCTATTATCTCCTAGACACTTCCTCGCGCTCTTGCTCGTTCATCCCAATCAAAACCCGCCCGTTCGAGGTAAGCGAGCTCTCTTTCGACAAAGCCGCTCCCTCCAGCGTGCGTCTTTGCGTCCAGAACGAGCTCACCCGCCTTCTTTCCAAGGAATGGGCCGACAAGCCCATCCTCAAAATCAGACTTGTTGGCTCGCTTTCGCACGCATCCGGCGATCTGGACTTGTCGGGCCTTGATGCGGATACGGCGTTTTTGAGCATCGACAACCAGATCGACGGCGGAAGCCTGGCGGCCTCGCTGGAGCAACTCAAAGAGGAGCGGATGAACAAGGCCACGCCGTCCGAATTGGGGTTGTCCCTTTTGCGCGAGAACGCACGGGCGGCCGGATTAGACCCTGCCAAGGCGCAGGAATATTTCGAGCGGTTCAGCCAAGATTAGGCTGCCAATCAAGGCAAAACGTCTTTCTGCGAAACCTTTATTAATGTCGTAATACATATATCTACGTGTTTTTATGGCCAACTCTGTCCATCTCACTACGAAGGTTCAGAACTTTCTTACGGCCAAAGGTCAAATCCGTCTTTTTCCAAGCGTTGACGAAATCAAATCGCTCAAAGAAGCCGTCAATTGGCAACTCAAGAAAGAGACTGATTATCCAACTCGCATGACTAAAGAGCTTGCCCATCAATATTCGGCTGGCATCCACGTCACCGATCAGCGCGATATACGGCATCCCAAATGGGAGTGGAAAGAGACCCCCATGCTCCGCCTTGACCTGTCGTCATACAGCTA
>JAHFEC010000038.1 GCA_023248665.1 Microcaldota archaeon
TCTGGGCCTCGCTGGCGATCTTCTGCGCGATGACCACGGAATCCACGCTCTGGATGATGTCGAATAATTGGACCGCTTCTTTTGCCTTGTTGCCCTGAAGATGGCCCACCATGTGGAAAGTCAGGCCCGGGTGCGCCGCTTTGAGCGCCGGGATCTTGTCGGCCGCCTCCTGCACTTTGCTCTCGCCAATCTCTTTTACGCCGGCGCCGATCGCCTCTTCAATCTCGCCTAAGCGCCGCTCCTTGGTGACGGCGACGAGGCGCACGCCAAGCGGGAGGGAGGAAAGGATGGCTTTGGCGCGGGTGCTGATGCTTGACATGGTATAATATGCGCATAAGAGGGTAAAAAGCCGATGTGTTGGTTTTGGGCATGATATAGGGGTTATTTGGGCTCCTGCCGCTGAATGGACGGGATGCGCTCGAAACCCTTGTCAAAACTGCAGATGGTCCCGATTCCGTTCGCCTTCATTACGGCAGCATGGTAGGCGTCGGTGGCATCGAGGCCGGCCTGCACGAATGCGCCGACATGCTCCAAATCAAGGTTGTTCACCGGCATAACCTCGAGATGGGGCGTTTTTCGGATGGTGGAGAAGACCCGCACCCCTTTCTCCGGGCCGTCGTGAACCGAGAAGAAATACAATACTTCGTTGAGGACCAGGACGCTGGTGCATGCTTTCATTTCTCCCCAGGATATTCGCTGGAGCAGGCGCTTGGAAACCTCGTGTTTGGACCCGTGGGAGTCGTAAGCGTGGATGAAGACATTGGCATCAAGGAACACGGCCCCACCCCGCCAGCATCTTCTTCTTGGCGATTTCGATGCGCTTTTCGGTCTCTTGGTCACTATGCGCGGGGTGCGAGGTCAGCCGTTCGAACTCCTCGAAATAGTCGTCGGCCGGCTCGAGGATGATTTTGCGCGCCTCCACCCGCGCATTCAGCTGCGTGCCGGGAACGAGGTGGAGCATGTCGCGGATGTATTTGGGAATGACGATTTGGCCCTTGTCGTAGACTTCGACCATAGGATACACCAATAGTTATACTGATGGTAGGAATTAATATAACTAGAGGTAGGAATAATGGATGGAAGTATTATAATACATGGATAGATGTCCTCAACGATCCCAGTATAAGCCGGCAGGACAGGGATGATGTCCGGCAGTTCTTTGAAAAATACGGTTTTATCGATGAGAACAAGGAAGGCAAGAAGTAAGAGGAACCTTCCAAAGACTCAATACATGTGCTCAAGCGTCTGCAATGCTTTCTTCGTCTTCTCGAGCGCATTCTTCGCATTGGTCAGGTAGACGTATTCGAGCGCCTCGCCCAAGTCGGTTTTCTCGGCCATGGGCGGCAGGCTGAAGCGGTAGCGCCCCGCCTTGCGTTCCAGAAGCCCCTTCTCCTTGAGCTGGTGCAGATGGTAGCGCACGGCTTTTATCTGCGCCGGCTGGCCGGCTGGCCGAAGGGAATTTATTTTTTCCATAAGCTGGTTTACGTCTATTTCTTCCCCCGAAAAATGCGCGCCGAACAGGGCTTCGAGGATGTCGAGGATGAGGGTGCGCGATTCGTTCGGGGAGATGAGGCCGAGGGAAAGGGCGAGATAGCGCACGAGCCCCCGTCGTGTCAGTTTCACTTCGCTCAAGAGCTGCATGTCGCGCACGATATGCTCCTGGCGGATGAGGGAGGC
Source organism: Microcaldota archaeon (assembly GCA_023248665.1). GTDB lineage: Archaea > Micrarchaeota > Micrarchaeia > Anstonellales > Anstonellaceae > CAIXYX01. The sequence goes on from JAHFEC010000038.1 coordinate 1,678, forward strand.
TTCGGGAAGGGACATAGAGACCAAAAGAGTTTTGGCCCGTTTATTTTTAAGCTGATGCGCGAATGCCCGCACCCGCCTCGCTACTATCCCATCATCAATTCTGCCTTCCTGAATAATTCCCGCCGCGCGTGCCCACGTGCTGGGAAGCCGGTTTGCGGGCCCGCTCGCGGATGTTGCGCAGGGTCTGGTGCGAGACCGTCGAGCGGCCGGCGCGAGATAAGGGCCCATCAGGGCCCTGTGTCGAGCGGCCGGCGCGAGATAAGGGCCCATCAGGGCCCTGTGTCGAGCGGCCGGCGCGAGATAAGGGCCCATCAGGGCCCTGTGTCGAGCGCCCACGCCCGCCCTCGCGCGGGCCATAGCCGCCGCGCGGATGCGAACTATAACCCGAATGGGAGCCAGAGCGCGGGCGGTCGCCATAGCCGCCGCGCGAATGGGCGCCATCACGGCCGCTGCCGGAGTGGCCGCCCTCGCCTTCGGCACGGGAATGGGAATCGCGGGGTGGATAGGACATGTCCGGCACGATATCGATCTTCTCGATCGGAAAGCCGGTCACCTTGTGCAATTCGTTTATCCATTGCATCTGGTCCTCGAACACGAAGGACACCGCCATGCCGTCCTGGCCGATGCGGCCCGTGCGGCCGATGCGGTGCACATAGGTCAGAGGCTCCTCGGGCAAGTCGTAATTGAACACGTGCGAGACGTCGAACACGTCCAGGCCCCGCGAGGCCAGGTCGGTGGCCACGAGAATCCGCAGGTGCCCCTCGCGGAAGCGCTTCATGGCGACGTCGCGGGCGCGCTGACTCATGTCGCCGTGCAGCGAATCCACCTCGAATCCCCGATCGCGCAGGATGCCGGACAGCTTGTCGGCCGAGCGCTTGGTGCGCACGAACACGACCGCCAGCTTGGGGTCAAGCGAGCGGAGGGCGCCGATGAGGTAGCCCAGGCGCATGCGCGCGTCGGTGAGCACGTAGGTCTGGCGGATCTTGTCCACGGTCAGCTTGTCCTCCGAGACCTTGATCATCTGGGGCACCTTCATGTACTCGTAGGCGACGTTCTGCACCTCGCGCGGCATGGTGGCCGAGAAGAGCGAAGTCTGCCGGTCGGAAGGCGTGCGGCCCAATATCTCGACCACGTCGTCGATGAAGCCCATGTCCAGCATCCGGTCGGCCTCGTCCAGGACCGCCACGCCCACGCCGGAGAGGTCGAGCGTGTCGCGCGAGAGGTGGTCGAGCACGCGGCCCGGCGTGCCCACGAGGATGTCCACCGGGCGGCCGAAGGAGCGGATCTGCCGCTCGATGCTCTCGCCGCCGTAGGCGCAGACCACGTGGATTTGGGCGAACTGGCCCATCTCCTGAAGCGCGCCAGCCACCTGCACCGCCAACTCGCGCGTCGGCGTCAGGATGAGCCCGTAGGGCCGGGCGGTGCCGGGCACGAATTTGCCCGCCTGCCCTTCCGGCGTGGAGCGATGATGGAGGATGTGCTCGATCATGGGCAGGCCGAATGCGGCCGTCTTGCCGGTGCCGGTCTGCGCCTGGCCGATGATGTCCTCGCCCTGCATCAGAAGCGGAATGGCCTGCTCCTGGATCGGCGTGGCCTCGGTAAAGCCCATCTGGACGAGGGCCTGCAGCACGGGGGCACTAAAGCCCATTTGTTCGAATTTCATCTTCATTCACCTTGTTGAACTGGCCCTCGGGATTTGCATCTTGCGGGGGCGCGTTTGTCTTACCTTTCCAAATGGAAAGCAGTCACGCCCACTTAATGAAAAAGAGTTCTTTTCGAGAAAGCAAGCGTATCGCGCCCGGGAAAGCGTTCCCGGGCCAAACTGCCGAAGGGTAGATAACGCAATATGCACGGCAGGGTAGAAAAAGCTATCGCCCCGCGATGGCGGCGGTTTTTCCTCAAAGGAATATGGATATTTAAACTTTAGAGCGGAAGATGAGCCATGCCGGAAAAAACCCCCAGATACATCGTTGTATTAGGCTCGCTCATGTCGGGCCTGGGCAAGGGCATCGTCACCGCATCGGTGGGGCGCATCCTGCAATCCAAGGGCTATTCGGTCTCGCCCATCAAGTTCGACGGCTACCTCAACGTGGACTGCGGCACCATGAACCCCCTTCGCCACGGCGAGGTGTTCGTGCTGGACGACGGCACCGAATGCGACATGGACTTCGGCACCTACGAGCGCTTCCTCAACCACTCTATTTCAGGCATGAACTCCATCACAGGGGGCAAACTCTTTAGCAAGGTCATCCAGAAGGAGCGCGCGGGCGGCTATCTGGGCCGCGACGTGCAGATCGTGCCGCACCTCACCAACGAGATCAAGGACTGGATCCGCAACGTCGGCAAGGACAGCGGATCGGATTTCGTGCTGGTGGAGGTGGGGGGCACGGTGGGCGACCTCGAGAATTCCTATTTCATAGAAGCGATGAGGCAGATGGCGCGAGAGGAGGGCGAGCGCGTGCTCTTCGTGCAGCTCACGTACATCACGGCCCTCTCGCCGGGCGAGCTCAAGACCAAGCCCACGCAGCATGCCAACAAGCTCATCACATCCATGGGCATCCAGCCCAGGATCATCATCTGCCGGGGGGACGAGCCGCTGGACAAGGAGGCGCGCGAGAAGATATCGCTTTTTTGCAACGTCGCGCCCGAGGACGTGTTCGACGACCCGAAACTGGAGACCATCTACGAGCTGCCGTTGGTGCTGGAGAAGCAGAAATTCTCGTCCCGGCTGCTGGGCCATTTCGGCCTCAAGGCATCGGACGAAGACCTCAAGGGCTGGTCGGCGATGGTATCCAAAATCAAGGACCCCAAGAACGAGATCAACGTCGCCATCTCCGGCAAATACACGGCCGTCAAGGACGCGTACGTGTCGGTCAAGGAGGCGCTGGTGCACGCGGCCGCGGCCAACAATACGCGCGTGCACATCGAATGGGTGGACACCGAGCGGCTCGAGAAGGAGGAAGGCCTGCGGGCGGCCGAGCTGCTGGGAAAATACGACGGCATCATCGTGCCCGGAGGCTTCGGCTCGCGCGGAGTGGAGGGCAAGATCATGGCCATCCGCCACTGCCGGGAGCATCAGGTCCCATACTTAGGCTTGTGCCTCGGGATGCAGCTCATGATCGTGGAATACGCGCGAGACGTGGCCAAGCTCGAGGGCGCGAATTCGACGGAGATGGACGAGAAGACGCCTTATCCGGTCATCCATATCATGCCCGAGCAGCTTAAAGTAAAGGACAAGGGCGCCACCATGCGGCTGGGCGCGTGGGAGTGCGTGCTGGCCAAGGGAAGCAAAGCCTATGCCGCGTATGGCACGGAGAAGATCGCGGAACGCCACCGGCACCGCTACGAGGTCAACAACGAACTGGTGCCCAAATTGGAAGAGGCCGGCCTGGTGTTCTCGGGACGTTCTCCGGACGGGCGCATCGTGGAGATGTGCGAATGGAAGGAGGGCTGGGGCATGGCCACGCAGGGGCACCCCGAATTGAAGAGCCGCCTCGAGGCGCCCGCGCCGCTGTTCGCCGGATTCGTCAAGGCTTGCTTGAAGGGGCAGAAGGAGCAGGAGAAGGCGGAAGCGGAAAAAGGAAGTAAGAGATTGGAAGCAGACGTTTTTTGACGGGCCGCGCAGATCCCAAAGACGCGTGGAACTGCGGGCAACCGCAAGTGGGGTCTGATTTAAAAACAATCGCCCCGTCAATTTTAATGACCAGTAAAAAGTTCGGGGTGGATGGATGCCGAGGCAAGAGCTGCATACCAGTGCGCTCAGGAAAAAGAGAACCCGCAGCCTGCGCTTGGGAACGGCCAGCCGAAAAAAGACAAGCGCCATCGTGCGGTTCGGCACCCCCAAGATTGAACCCATTTACGACGACACGCTCGCGCCTTCGGAAATGACGCCAAAACAGCCGTCGGCCGCGAAAGCGAATGCCGCCGAAAAAATCCAGAAGACCCGGAGCGAAGAGGTCCGGAGCGTCGAACGGAGCGAAGAGGCGCGGCGTGCATACGGGAGCCGCGAAAACGCCCCCCAAAACAGACATGACTCGGGCGGGCCGTCGCCGACCGTCTTCGAACGCCTGACGAAAACCGAGCGATTCGCCAGCCCAGAGGCGATCGCGAAGGAGCAGCAGAGGGCTGGCATCGTCCAATCCCAGATCCAGCTCGCGCCCCCGCCGCATGAGCTCCAGACGGCCGAGGCGCGCAAGAAGAAACGCGCGGACGGCGTCCTCGAGGGGTTCGCGCGCAGCATGCGCCTGTTCGTGCAAAGGCTCATCGCCCTGCTCAAGCCGCAGGCGAGGATGACCGTCAAGGGCCGGGCGGCGCTCGCGCAATTGATGCAGCTCTACCATCTCCTCTTGGCCCAGAGCGGCGACGGCATGGACTTGGTGGAGCTCAAGTTCGCGTTCGGACAGGCATATTTTGACGTCATGCAGGCGGCCAAGAGAAACCGCGTGCGCAAAGAGCGCGCGGACGACGAGGACTACAGCGACCATTTCGTGCGGTTCTTGCGGGAATTGGATGCGTAAGAAAGAAAGGACGCACCGATGACGGCGGGCCGTCAAGCGCCCGCCCCTCGCGAAAGGCGGCAAATTTTAAAACAAAGGCGTTGTGAATAGACCATATGCCAAAGCCCAAAACGGCCCCGCCGAGCGCCAAAGCAGCCGGCCCCGCAGCTCCGTTCGAATTCATCCGGAACCCGAAGGTCCGCTCCATTGTCGAGGTCGTCGCGGCCGCGCTCCCGGGCGCGGTCGTGCTGGGCTCCTCCATCTTCCTGACCGGCGCCTTCAACATCTACAAGAACCTCAGCGAGCCCAACAACGCATTCGTTATTATCTACATCCCGATCATCTGCCTCCTGCCGGTGGCGGTGGGCGCGCTCGGGCCCCTGTTCCTGGACCGGCTCCGCGAAGCCACCCGCACGCCAGTGAAAGGCAGCGTGGCGGCCGCGACCGTGTCCGGCCTTCTGGGCTCCGTGGCCGGCGCCTCCATCCTGTTCGTGACCGGGTTGGCGCTCAGCGACCTCAAGCCGTTCGGGGTGACGCTGGACTCGAACCTGCTGGCCCAGCTCGTCTTCATGCTGGCCGTCATCATCCTCTCCACCGTGTTGTCCGCCATCGGCGGAGCGCTGATGGCCGTGATCCTATCCCGATCGGAGTAGTGTTGTTATGTCGAACCTGATCAACATCGTCGAGAGCTGGAAAACCGTGCTCCTCGCGCTCGGGCCGAGCGTCTCGGTCATCCTCATCGTGCTGGGCGGGCTGCTGTACGGGCTCTCCCAGACCCAGCCCTCGCAGATGCGGGGCAAATGGCAGTCCACCGCGGCCGGCCTCATCGTCGGAGGCGTGATCGTCGCCGTCATCACGGCGGGCGCGCAGGCCATCGCGCAGACCGCCAGCACCGTGCTGCTGCCTTGAATGAGAAAGGAGAACGGGCCGAAAAAAAGAAAATCAGAATCGCCGAAGAGCGCCCCGCGCGGATGCGCGGGACCGTGCGCAACAAGCATCGGCTTGCGGGCCGATGGTGCCCAATGGCGCCGGAGCGCCATTCGGGAGCACACGGTATGTGCGCTCATTCGGCGATTTCTCACCAACTCGGCGGCGCGCCATTCGCCCGCGACCGGCAACCACGAGGTTGCCGGCAAGCCGGCATCGGCCGGCTGTGTCGACGAGCACGGTAATCTGGCGCCGAGTTGATGAAAGAGAAACCGGAATGGGAAAAAACCGGCCAAAGCGGCGGCCCGCAAAAAAATCGCGCAAGATGACGGGCCTTTCACGAGATTGACAGAACCTCAGGTATCTTCCATGGTTTCCCCCATCATGTCTTATCCTCTGGCGATCAACCTCGCGCCGGGCACCGAAACATACATGCTCGCCCTCGACATCGTGGTCATCGGTATCGTGCTGGCCGCGCTCGCGCTCGGGATTTCGAAGGCGCTGAGCAGCCGCAAGCTCTGGGCGTGGGGCGCCGAGGAGCTGGCGCAGGCCCTCATCAACGCGGCGATATTGGGCATCCTCGTGGCGTGGGGCGCAGGCGTGGGCGCGGCGCTGGGGGCCGCGCTGCCGGCCGACATGCTTTCGGCCTGCCCGCAGGCCGACTCAAGCGCGAACGCGCCGCTCGCCTATGATTTATGCGTGCTCAATGGAACGGTCGGCACGATGCAGCGGGCGCAGGGGGCGCTGATCGACAACTCCTTCAGGCTCGGGATGCTCTCGAGCATGACCGTGAACCTGAACGTGCTCTCCGCCACGCCGTTCGAGGCGATGGACAGGCCGGCGGCACAGTATTCGGACTGGGCGGGCCAGATCTCCTCCTTGCAGGCGTTGGTGGAGGCGCACCGCCAGCTCCTGTCCGTCATCGGCTCTTATGCGTTCGTCCTGTTCCTGCCCCTCGGCCTGCTCTTGCGCATGTTCTTCGCCACGCGAAAACTGGGCGGGGCCCTGCTGGCCGGAGCCATCGGGTTCTTCGTCATCTACCCGCTGGCGTACGCGTCGCTGGCCAATCCCGGGATGGTGAACGGCACGGCGGACGATGCGCTCGCCAGCCTCGGCGCGATGAGCCAGACGCTCGCGCCCCTGCCCCAGTTCGACTGGGACAAATCCGGCGACATGGCCAAGCTCGTGACGGGCCTGAGCAACCAGAACCTTTCCGCCCAGGCCGCGATGCCGTACGGAAGCATGCCGGCCTTCCTCGGGGCGCTGATCCTGCACGCCATCGTCTATCCGCTCGTCGCGCTGGCCATCACGCTGGTATCGGTCTGGGAGCTATCGGCGCTGCTGGGAAGGGAGATGTTCTTCGAAGTGCTTAAGGAAGCGTAAAGAACGCCGGTCGGCGCATTTTCGCTTGGCATTTCCTTCCACGACGCGGGCGCATTTTCCGGCGATTGTTTCAACTTGGATTTGCTCTTCGCTTTTTTGATTTTTTGTTCGCTTTACTTTTCTTTGATCCCGTTTTGGTCTTTTTGGCTGCGCGATTTTCCGATCTCGAGCCGGGTGCGCAGTACGTCGTAGGCGCGCGCCGCCTGCTCGGATCGGATGGCCAGGATCAGCTCGTCGAGAGTGGAGACCAGCTCGAACACATTGATATCCTCCCATACCAGTTCGCGCAGGATGCGGTCGAAGAAGCCCGGTTGATACAGCACATCGGAGGGGAATAAGAGGTAGATGAGCGAGAGGTCGCGCTCCACGTGAAGGATTTTCTCGCCTTTGAGCGCGGAGAGGAACGGCTTTTCATACTCGGCGGACGTGATGACGGTCAGTTCGTACTGTCCTGAGACCAGCGAGAAGATGTCCTGCTGGCCGCCTTTGAGCAAGGACTGCAGACTCTGCGCCTTGGCCAGCGCGGACGGCGTTTTCTGGATGTCGATTTCCACGGCTCCGTCGCGCAGCGAGATCCGCAACTTCTCCCACGCGGGGTTTTTGAACTGCTCGGCCTTGCGCTCGCCCAGCTTCTCGCGCAGGCGCGAGAGCGCCATCACGATGGCGCCCTCCTCCACCTCCTTGCCCAGCTCGCGCTCGATGAGCGGGCGCAGGTGGCGCGCGAGGCGGTGGAAGGAGACGAGGTCGCGCTCGATGAACTGCTCCAGCTGCGGCAGGGCGCGCACCTGCTTTTGCACGATATGGGCGACGGTGGGCATGATGTTATAGATGGAACAAAGAGTTAAAAATAGATGGACCCGGCCCGTCGATCGGCGGGCGGCCATTTTTTCGCGCCGGCCCCGGCGGGCTTATCGTATCGTTATTTTCTTCGCGCAGGGCAGTTTTCTCAAAAGATCGAGCGTTTTTAGATCCAGTTTCCCGTCCACCACGATGGTGAGCTTGGGGTCCGAAAAAAGATCGGGGTCGTCGGCGATGACCTGCCGGAGGGCCGCTTTTCGCGCGGCCAGCACGCCCGCCACCTGCGAGACGATTCCGGAGGCGTGCGCGTCGGCGCAAATCTCGATCGCGTCGAAGCCCAGCGCCTTGGCGCATTCGGAGAAGTCCGCGCGCGGCTGGAGGGTGGCGAACACCTCAAGCAGGCTCTCGTGGGAGGCGATCTTTTT
>JAHFEC010000117.1 GCA_023248665.1 Microcaldota archaeon
AGCAGACTGGCGCACAAGGGCGCGCTGATCGTGCCCGACTTCGTGGCCAACGCCGGAGGCGTGATCTCCTCCTACGTGGAGTCGATCCACGGCACCGAAGGGCAGATGTTCGAGATCGTTGAGCGCAAGATCGTCAACAACACGCGCATCGTGCTCGAGCGCTCGGAAGGCAATGACACGCGCGGGGCCGCGCTGGAGATCGCGAAGGAGAGGGTGCGCGACGCGATGCAGTACAGGAAGTGAGCGGGAAGATTCGGATTCGTTGAGCGCACTTGCGGCCGACCGCCTCCCCCTTCGCAGCCGGCTTCGCGCGCCGGATTTCCTTGCGCACTTTTTTATTCTTCCTCTTCCTTTCTTTTGCATCATTCTCCAATCCAGCGTGATTTTTCATGTCCGACCCCGTATTCGACATTGCCGTCATCGGCGCAGGCCCGGCGGGCCTCTCGGCCGCGAAGAAGGCCGCCCAAGGGGGCCTCACCGTCATCGTGCTGGAGGAGCATGCCAAAGTGGGCGAGCCGGTGCACTGCGGCGAATGCCTCTCCGCCTTCGCCACCAAGCGCATGGGCCTCGAACTTCCCGAGGAGGTCGTCGCCCTGCACGTCAAGGGCATCCGGGTGGTTTTTCCGGACAATTCTTCCATTATCTTCCGCGAAGAGGGCTATGATTTGGAGAAGCACCTCTTCGAGCAGTATCTGGCCGTCTTGGCGCAGGGCGCGGGCGCGCAGCTGCACACTTCGAGCCGGGTCGTCGGGATGAAGCGCGAGAACGGCGTCTGGACGCTCTCTACACTGGGCGGAGAGGTGCGCGCTCGGGCCGTGATTGACGCCTCGGGCTTCCAGAGCGTGGCCTCGGAATTCACGGGCCTCAACACGGAAAAAACCAAGACCGTGATGGGCGCGCAGTATTACATGGAGGACGTGCCCAACGACGGATACATCGAGTTCTACCTCTTGCCCCGGCTCGCGCCGGAAGGCGATCTGTGGATCATCCCCAAGAAGGGCGGGCGGGCCAACGTGGGGCTGGTGACGGCGGAATCCGCCAACGCGCAGAAATACTTGAAGCAGTTCGTGAAGGAGAAGGGGCTGGAAGGCAAGAAAATCATCAAGCCGTTCGGGGGCGCCATACCCGCCTCGGGCCCCCTGCGAAAGACATACGGGGACGGGCTCATCTTGGCGGGCGACGCGGCCGGCTTCACCTCGCCCATGTTCGAGGGCGGCACCCAGCTGGCGCTCAAAAGCGGGGAGCTGGCGGCGCTCACCATCGTGCGCGCGCTGGGCAAGAACCCCCGGCCGATGACGCCGGACATCAACGACATGGCCTCCATGACAGATGAGAAAAAGGAGGCGGCTATTGGAGAACCGGCCGACCCCCTGTGCGCGGACGGGCTTTCCGAATACGAGCACGCCTGGCGGGAGGAATTCCCGCCCTATGTCAAACTGCTGGCCGGCAAGCACGAGATGTATGCGCTGGGCGAGCAAGGATTGAGCAAATTGGCGCACATCCTGCCCCCAGACGTGACCGGCATGGGCGCGCAGAAGAAGGCGCTCATCGCCCTCAAGGCATTGGCGGCGTTCGGCCCGGGCAAGGTGATGAAAATTAAGTCGGCGCTCGACACGTTCGCCTATTCGACCGGCGAGATGTACGGCTGGTAGTTAGGGTAGTTCCAGACCGCCAACCCTACCCGCTTTAGCGGGTGGTAATTCACAGGACTATTTCGATCTTCTCGCCGCATTCGGGGCAGGCGGGATTCTTTTTCTCTTCGCCGCCCAATTTTGCAAATACGTTCTTGCCCGGCGAGAACTTGTTCCGCTCGATGAGAAGGGCGTTGCACTTTGGGCAAACGGTGTTCTCGGCGCCTTCCGCGTCGGTGTTTCCCACATAGACGTAATGCAGGCCGGCGTCTTGGGCGATTTTTTTGGCCTCAAGAAGCGACGGGATGGGAGTGGGCGGCTTGTGCGACATCTGATAGTAGGGGAAGAAGCGGGAGAAATGCAATGGGATGTCGGGCGAGAGGGAATAGAGATGCTCGGCCACGGCTCGAAAATCGTCCGGCGTGTCGTTCTCGCCGGGGATGACGAGGTTGATGACCTCGAGGTGGACGGGCCAGCGGGAATTGTTGCGCAAGGCGGCCACGCGCCGGATCGAGTCCAGCACCGGCTGGAACCGCCCGCCGGTTATTTCGTAGTATTTGTCGTCGCGCGTGAACTTCAGGTCGATGCGGATGGCGGAGAGGAGCTTCTCTTTTTCCACGATATCGAGCATTTCTTTCGTGAAGTAGCCGTTCGAGACGAAGAGATGGAAGAAATCCTTGGCCAGCTTTTTCTCCTTCTGCATTTTTTTGCATTCCTGGACGGTGTCATAGGCGTATTCGAAAAAGATGGTGGGCTCGGAATAGGTGTAGGCGATGCCGTCGGCCTTTTGCCGGCGCGCCGCCTCGGCGATGGCGGCAGGGGGAATGTCATTGCCATCAAAAACAGACTGGCCGGATTCGCGCACTCCTTGCGACAAATCCCAGTTCTGGCAGTTGAGGCAGCGGAAATTACACCCCGGCGTGCCAAAGGAGAGCACTTTCGTGCCGGGCTTGAAATGAAAGAACGGCTTTTTCTCGATGGGATCCATGGCGAGGGCGACGGCCTTGCCCCAGTTGAGGGAGCAGAGCTTGCCGCTTTCGTTCTTGCGCACGAGGCAGAAGCCGGCTTTTCCGTCCGGTATGATGCAGCGGTGGGCGCACAGGTGGCAGCGCACGGCGTTCTTCTGGGGCAGGCGGGTGAGTTTGGAATACAACATGGCCTCTCTTGGCATGGAGGGAGAACGCAGGGGCCCAATAAATCCCTATCGGCCCCGCATGGCGCGGTCCGGTGGCAAGTGTGAGCGCAAAACACCGATTCGCTCATAAAGCCGCCCGGCGGATTAGCATGGTATAAGACCCGGCAAGGGAGGTCGAGGAAGATGGAAACGGATGAGAAGATCATGCGGGCGTGGGATGGATTCCGAAAGAAGATGAATGAGAAAGAGGCGATCGTCGGCTTCTACCGCCTCGCAGAGGATGCGGGCAGGCAGGACGGGATTTCGGCATTGGAAAAGGAACTGCTGTCGGATACCGTCGTGGAAGCGACCTTGCAGACCTTCGGATGGGGGATGCGCTCGCGGACCAGCGTCCGATATCGGACCAGCGTCATAACGCAAAGAGCGTTGCTGAGGGAAGCGGTCCGCCTCGCGATGGAGAAGATGGAAAGCAAAACCGCAAAACCGGGGCGGATGTAGGATTTATTAGTTGTAATCCCCAAATCCATGTGCCAAATGCGGCTGTCGTTCAACCTGGTTAGGACTCTAGCCTTCCAAGAACCCTTTTTCTTTCCTGCGGAAAGAAAAAGCCTTCACGGAAAAAGAAAGGGCATGCGGCCTTTTCTTCCGAGGACAGCTATTAATCCGGGTTCAAATCCCGGCAGCCGCACTCGCTGGCGCTCGTGCGCCCGCCTATTTCGGCCTTCGGCCGAAAAGCCGTGCAACCTTCGGGTTGC
>JAHFEC010000039.1 GCA_023248665.1 Microcaldota archaeon
TCTTTCACGCGGTCCTCCTCCTTCGTCTCGCTGCCCTTGACGCCGCGCCCGCCGCGCCGCTGGCTCTTGTATTCGTCCAGACTGATGCGCTTGATGTAGCCGTCCTCGCTGATCATGACCGCCACTGGCTCGTCTGGGATGAGGTCCTCGGCCTCGAATTCTGTGCCATCCGCGCCTTCCACGATGAGCGTGCGCCGGGCGTCGCCGTAGCGGGCGCGCAGGTCGAGCGTGTCGGCGCGGATGATGGCATCCACTTTCTTTGGGTCTGCCAGGATGGACTCCAGTTCGACGATTTGCTTGGCCAGCGCGCGGTCCTCCTCGTCGATCTTGTCGCGCTCGAGGGACGTGAGGCGCGAGAGCTTGGTGTCGAGGATGGCGAGCGCCTGCTTCTCGGAAAGCTTCCAGCCGGCCATGAGGGCCGTCTTGGCCAGAGCGGCGTCCTTGGCCTTTTTGATGGTGTCGATGATGCGGTCGATGTCGCCCAGCGCGATTTTCAGCCCTTCGAGGATGTGCTTGCGCTCCTTGGCCACGCCGAGGTCGAAGAGGCTGCGCCGGCGGATGACCTCGCGGCGGTGCAGGATGAACTGCCAGAGCATGTCGCGCAAGGGGAGCACCTTGGGCTCGCCGTTCACCAGCGCGAGGTTGATGATGCCGAACGAGGTCTCGAGCGGGGTCTTGGAATAGAGGTGGTTGAGCACGATGTCGGCGTTGGCATCGCGTTTGAGCTCGATGTGCACCTCCAGGCCGTCCTTGTCGGAGCGGTCCTGGATGTCGGCGATGCCTTCGATCTTCTTGTCGCGCGCCAGTTCAGCGATCTGCTTGACCAGTTCGGCCTTGTTCACCTGATAAGGCAATTGCGTGATCTTGATGGCCTGCCGCCCCTTCTCCTTCTTGCTCTCCACGATCTCGCAGACGGCGCGCACGCGCACCGAGCCGCGGCCGGTGGCGTAGGCATCGAGAATGCCGGAGCGGCCGAGGATCTGCGCGCCGGTGGGAAAGTCGGGGCCGCGCACCACCTGCGCCAGATCCATGCCGGTGGATTCGGGCTTGTCGAGGAGCAGGACCACGGCGTCGCACACTTCGCCCAGATTGTGCGGCGGGATGTTGGTGGCCATGCCGACCGCGATGCCCGACGAGCCGTTGATGAGCAGGTTTGGCAGTCTGGCGGGAAGGACCGACGGCTCTTTTAGAGTGCCGTCGAAATTGGGGGTGAAATTGACGGTGTCCTTGTCGATGTCCAGCAGCATCTCGTCCGATATCTTGGCCATGCGCGCCTCGGTATTATGGTTGATGAACCCGTTGGCGACAAAAGAATGGCATTGGCTGTCCACTCTTATCGAATAGACATCCTCTTTCTTCTTGGATCTAATGATGCGGGAAACTTCGCTAAAGAGATAGTTCTGCTTGAGAATCGAGTCGATTATCTTTTTATCCCCGCTATCGATGATGCCCGCGAGCATTTTTCGGTTTTTCCCGAGAAGGGCATACCGATCGAAGTTGTGCCGTTCGAGCAAATAACCGCCGTATTTCCTTCGCAGATACGCACCCAGATAGGGGACGAAATCGGTTTTGCTCATCCGCTCTTCGTTCATCTTAAGGATTCTGGAAAGCGACCGCTTCTTGCGCACCGAGAAGAATCCGATCTTTTCATGGAATCGTTTGATGGATCCGACGCCGCTCACCTGGAGTTTGTAGCAGCCATTTCGCTTGTCCAAGTAGGGCGCGGTAGTGGCGATTCCGAAGTTCAACAGGACGATCTTGAGCTGCCGGATTAACACAAGGCTCTTGGAGTGGTAAGCGAGCTCAATGGACTCCCCACCATGGCGTTTGTCCACCTTGTACTGGACCGAACCGTCTCCTTCGAAAAGGCCCTGGAGGAATGAGACGATGTGCTCCTTCTTGGACCGGAGCACGCTGAACGGGATGCATTTTTCATGCGCCTTGACCTCGCCAAGGCCGATGTCTACGAGGAACCGGACGGCTTTCTGGTGATAGAGATCCAGTTCCCGGCAACCGCCTTTGACGTCCCGTTCGTAGAGATCCGCGCCGCGGAATTGAGAGAAGATGATCGACTTGACTCGATTGTAATAGCCCATGTCGGAGTTGTTGAATATGATTTTCTTCTGGTGAAAGCTCCCTTCGGAAACCAATGCGCCCAGAAGGAACGCCAAATCTGGGTTCATTTTCTTCGGGAGACGGGTGCGGGTGTAACGCTTATTCTCTTTCCAGAACCCTTGGAGGGGGAAGGCTTCCTTTGCAAAGAGCGAATGTCCACGTTGCAGAACGACGACATCGCCTTTTCGGACGTCCCTGAGCAACTTCCACTCAAGCTTCGGCTTCCCGGCTATGCCCTTGCTCCAGCACATCAACGGGTGGTTCAAAGAGCCTTTTATGCAATATCCCTGTGCGGTTTCGACCTCGATTGTATCACGCATACCCGAATTGAAGAACTTGGTGACGCGGTTCTGTTTCCCATCGAAAGAGAGGATGCGCTCGCTGAGTTCAGCCTCCTTTTTATCGGACATGGATGCGATCGGAACCAGGCCTTTATCCGTGCATACGAGCGAATCGCCGGAGATACAATACCGCATGGCGGCCGCATTATCCCCGTCGATAGAACCAAAATTTCCCTGCCCGTCCACGAGCGGATAGCGCAGGGAGAAATCCTGCGCCATGCGCACCAGCGTGTCGTAGATGGATGCGTCGCCGTGGGGGTGGTATTTGCCCAGCACCTCGCCCACCACGCGCGCGCATTTCTTGTAGGGGTTGGCATGCGTGTTGGACAGTTCGTACATGGCAAAGAGCACGCGCCGGTGCACGGGCTTGAAGCCGTCCCGCACGTCCGGCAGCGCGCGCCCGACGATGACCGACATGGCGTAATCCAGATAAGAGGCGTGCATCTCCTTTTCGATGAGGCGGGGCTGGATGCGGGCCGGCACGGACGCCTCGCTTGGGCTGGCGGGCGCGCCGGATGCGGCATCCGTTTTGGCGCTTGGGCTGGCGGGCGCGCCGGATGCGGCATCCGTTTTGGCCGCTTCCGTGGCATCCGTTTTGGCGCTTGGGCTGGTGGGCGCGCCGGATGCGGCATCCGTTTTGGCCGCTTCCGTGGCATCCGTTTTGGCGCTTGGGCTGGCGGGCGCGCCGGATGCGGCATCCGTTTTGGCCGCTTCCGTGGCATCCGTTTTGGCGGCTTGCGCGCCATCCGGGTTCGGGGTTTCTTTTTCGCTCATCCATCCACCTGTTCAGCCGTCTGCCCGTTCCATCTTAGAGAATCAAATGTCGAGGTTCTGCACTTCTTTGGCGTATTTCTCGATATACTGGCGCCGCGGCTCGACCGCGTCGCCCATGAGCACCGTGAACATCTCGTCGGCCTTCATCGCGTCCTCGACCGTCACTTGCAGCATGGCGCGCGTGGCCGGATCCATGGTGGTTTCCCAGAGCTGGGAGGGGTTCATCTCGCCCAAGCCCTTGTAGCGCTGCGAATGGTAATTCTTGGGGTTTCCCCAGGAGGCGAGGATCTTGGCCAGCTCCGCGTCGTTGAAGGCATAGGCTTCCTGTTTTCCGGCTTTCACCTTGTAGAGCGGCGGCTGGGCGATGTATACGTGCCCGCGGTCCACCAGATCGCGCATGTGCCGGTAGAAGAGCGTGAGCAGGAGGGTGCGGATGTGCGCGCCGTCCACGTCCGCGTCGGTCATGATGATGATCTTGTGGTAGCGCAATTTTGAGAGGTCGAAATCCGAGTCGAAGTTGGTACCGAACGCCATGATGAGGTTGCGGATGGCCTCGCTCTCGAGCAGTTTGTGCAACGGCGCCTTCTCGACGTTGAGGATCTTGCCGCGCAGGGGCAGGACGGCCTGCGTGCGCCGGTCGCGGCCCTGTTTGCAGCTGCCGCCGGCCGAATCGCCCTCGACGATGTACAGCTCGCATTTGGCGGCGTCCTCCTCGATGCAGTCCGCCAGCTTGCCGGGCAGGACCGAGGATTCGAGAGCGCCTTTTCGGCGGATAAGGTCCTTGGCCTTCTGGGCCGCCTCGCGCGCGGCCATGGCGTTCATGGATTTTAAGACGATGGCGCGCGCGTCGGCCGGATGCTCCTCGAAATAGGTCCGCAAGGCCTCGCCGCAGAGGGACTCCATGAGGCCCTTGACGTCGGTGTTTCCCAGTTTCGTCTTGGTCTGGCCCTCGAACTGGGGTGCCGGGATGCGCAAGGAGACGACCACGGAGAGGCCCTCGTGCAGATCCTCGCCCGAGATCGAGCGGTCCTTGTCTTTGAGCAGTTTGTTGGATTTGGCATAATCGTTGACCGAACGCGTGAGCGCGGCGCGCAGGCCCATGACATGCGTGCCGCCCTCGATGGTGTGGATGGAATTGACGTAGGAAAAGAGGTTCTCGGCATAGCCGTCGTTGTACTGGAGGGCCACCTCGGCCTGGCTGTGGTCGAAATCCTTCTCGAAATAGATGACCGGGTGGAGGGCCGTCTTGTTCTTGTTGAGGTGGCTGACGAACTCGATGATGCCGCCCGAGTAATGGAGCGTGTCCGTCTGGCCCGTGCGCTCGTCGGAGAGGATGATCCGGATGCCCTTGTTGAGGTAGGCCAGCTCGCGCATGCGGTTGAGCAGGAGGTCATACTGGTATTCGATCGTCTCGAAGATCTGTCGGTCGGGATGGAACCAGACCGTGGTGCCGTGCGGCGCGTCGGCGGGCGAGAGGCCGACTTCGGCCACAGGGCCGGCCGGCTTGCCGCGCTCGTAGCGCTGCTTGTATTCTTTCCCGTCGCGGCGCACGAGCACCTCCATCCAGTCGGAGAGCGCGTTCACGCAGGACACGCCGACGCCGTGCAGGCCGCCGGACACCTTGTAGGATTTCTTGTCGAACTTGCCGCCCGCGTGCAGGATGGTCATAACCACCTCCAGCGCGGATTTGCCGGTCTGCTCGTGCGTTCCCACCGGGATGCCCCGGCCATCGTCCACGACACGAACGGAGCCGTCCTTTAGGAGGACGACGCGAATCTCCTTGCAGAAGCCCGCGAGCGCCTCGTCGATGGAATTGTCCACCACCTCGTAGACGCAGTGGTGCAGGCCCCGCGCGCCCACGTCGCCGATGTACATGGCCGGGCGCTTGCGCACCGCTTCGAGGCCTTCGAGCACCTGGATATCCTTGGCCGAATAATCAGACGCGCCGAGCGTGGAGGGGGGCGGATTTTGGGTAGCAGGAAGGCTGGAATCCATCAAAATTCATGCTCCGTAGATGTCGGTTTTGGGGGGCGTAAAAAGAGCCGTTTTGGGCTCTCCGGGACATTATTTTCACGACGTAAAATGCCTGTATAATCTGGTGCAGTCAAAGGTTAAAAAGGCATCGTCCGCTACGGATATCTTTATTAAACTCGGCAGCCCATTAATGGCAACTTGAAAATGCGCCCGGAAGGGAAGATGGGAGCGGGGAGGACCTTTTTAAAAGTGTTTTCCCAATACATCAGTAGATATTCCCTTCTTAGAGGTGTTCATCTATGGGTATACGTCCTGCTAAAACCTGCCGAAACCTTGGTAAAGCGGCATGGACCCGTTATTCGAAGAAAAAGCCGCGCAAGTCGTACGTGAAGGCCATGCCCCATCTCTCCTTGCTGGTCTACCACATGGGCGACTCCAAAAAGGACTATGACACGCAGTATGAGCTGAAGGCCGATTACGACGTGCAGCTGCGCGACAACGCGCTCGAGGCGGCCCGGCAGGCCGGCAACAAATACCTCGAGAAGCTCATCCTCAACCAGTATTTCTTCCTCGTGCGCGTCTATCCGCACAACGTCATCCGCGAAAACAAGATGATTGCGGGCGCGGGCGCCGATCGTCTCCAGAAGGGGATGCGCGCCGCCTTCGGCCGCGCCACCGACCGGGCCGCTCGCATCCGCGCGGGGCAGGCCATCTTCACGATCCAGACTGCGGCGGTCAACGAAAAGCACGTTCTCGAAGCCGTGCGGCGCATGAGGGCCAAGATGTCGGGTTCGTTCTCGATCGTCAAGACGGCCTTGGCCGTGCCGGCCGCGGCCGAAGAAGGATGAGGGCGAGGGGACATGGAGGAAATCAAAGGCGACATCGACAAAATCATGGATTTCCTCCGTTCCCTGCACGGCACAGACGTCCATTTCGCGGACATCGCCAAAAACACCTCGCTGACGCACGAGCGGGTGCGCCGTCTGGTCCATCTTCTTGAAGAGAAACGGCAGGTGAAAGTGGAATACCATTTCGCGTCCGAGCGGGTGCGCTGGATCGGCCGGGAAAAGAAAACGGAGGAGCAGGCAGGCATTCCGGGACCGGCCCATGAACGGGCGCGGGCGCACATCGGCGAACGCACCGAACGGCGTTATCCCGATCCCTCGATCTTTGATCAGGCTTATTATCCGTATGTGAAGGAAGAGGCTAAAAAAACGCAATTCCCGCCGCTTAACGCGTCCGGTTCTCCGCCCCCCGGCAAGCCGGAAGAATCGGGCGCCAAGGAACCCGAAAACGAGGCGCTTGCGCCGGATATCGACGAGCCGCCGGCTCAAACCGAACGGTCGGCGACGGCCGGGCCTTTGGACAAGGCGGCCGAAACCGCAGCGATGGAAAAAATTGAAACGGAAAAAGACGGCATTCTGACGCCTCAAAAAGAGCAAGAAACCCCGGCACCCCAAAAGCCTCCCGAAACAGGGGAAGCGCCGGTGCCACAAAAAGAAGCAGGGCTTCCGGATCCTAAGAACCTTCCGCCGCGCCTGGCCGGCATCGATCTTGCGCTGGGAAAAACGGGTTTCGGCGGAACCCAAGGCGCTTATCCCGCTTCCGCCAAAGGCTCGTTTTCCCCGTCGTCCGACGCCGGGATGCCGACCGCGTTCGCATTGCAGACCGCTGCGCGCATCTTCCCAAAACCCATGTCCATGAAACCGGTGTCCATCCCGCAGCCGGTGCGGGTCGAATTCGTTTCAGCCATCCCCTTGCCGCCCATGACCAAGCGCGGCCCCGAGATTTCCAAGATGAGCGAGAAGCTCAAGAGGCAGGTCGGACTCATCGGGGCCAAATCCCGAAAAATCGCCAAGCTCGAAGAGGAGAAACGCCGCCTGCTGCTGGAAGTCTACCAGCCGCTCGAGCACAAACTCGACGAGGACGTTCAGCGGGTGTCTGGGAAGCTCCTGGATTTCGAGCGGCGCATCCTCGACCTGCATGCGCACGCGGTGCGCCTGCCCGAAGAGATGGAAGACGTGGCCGCGCAGCAGACGGACCTGGCCGAGGTGTCGGCGCAATTGCAGCAGGTCTACGACGAGACCACGCACGTGGTGTCCGAGGCGCTCACCTCCCTCAACGAATCGCGCGAGAGCATGTCGCGCCACGTCGAACTCATCTCGGCCGGCGTGCAGAGCGAGGAGCGCCACCTCTCCGAGATGACCGACACCGCGAACGCGCTCTGTGGAATGCAGGCCGAAGTCGAGGCGCGCCTCTCCGAGGCGCGGCAGGCCATCGAGGACGAGCAGGCCCGCCTGGCGGAGGCGGACGAAAAGCTCGCAGGTCTTGTCGCCGTCAAGACCTCGCTTGAGGCCGAACTTTACTCCTCTTCCAAGGACATCCGCACCCAGAAGCTCGCGCTCTTTGAGCTGGAGCGGCACATCTCGCGCCTGGACGACGTGCATGCGTGGGTGAAGACCAACCGCGAGGAATACGACCGCAAGATGTCCGCGCTGGCCGACTACATCAAGAACGCGCAAGGCGATTATGCGGCCCTCAAGGAATCGATCGACAGTTCGTTCGCCGGCCGGTATCTGGCCGAATTGCGCAACCTCTCGCTATCCTACGAATTCGAGTACGCGCAGGCGCACCGCATGGAAGAGGACATCGACGCGCGCTTATCGCATACCAAAGAGCAGATCACGGCGCTCGTCTCCAAAGCCAAATCCATCGCCGACCTGCAGGAGACCCAACTCGCTGAGATCAGCGGCCCGGCCGGGCAGCGCGCCCGGGACGGGATCGGACGGGCCGAGACGGTCGAGAAAGCGTTTCTCCAAGACAAGAAGCGAAAGAGAATGCGCGAGCTGATTTTGCGGACCATCGAGGAGGCGCCGGAACTGCCGTCGCCGGGCGGAAAGAAAGAAGAAAGGAAAAGACGCGCCCGCGCGATCTTTCCCCGCGCGCGAGAAGAAAAACGGCCAAGGGAAAGAAAAGGCGGAAGATGGGATAAAAAATAGCCCCGCCGAGCGCAATCACATTCTTGTTTTTCTTTTTTTCACGAGCTCAAGCTGCATTTGCCTTTTTCTTTTTTTCACGAGCTCGGGCTGCATTTGCCTGCGACCGGCTTGGCACCCTTGAACGCGATGCCGGTGAAATACCTCGATCGGTAGGTGATGGTCAGGTTGCGCGAGAAGCTGGTCGGCGGATTGCCGGAGATGTACTTGCAAGCTGCGGGCGGGCGCAGATAGATGGTGTATTGGTCGCCGGGGCTGAGCTTGATGCCGGGGTTGGCCGGCAAAAGATTCGACACGACCCCGAGATCGGTGCCCGGTTGGTCACCGGTGACTGAATGAGTGTCTCGCGCGTGGAGGCTGAATGTTTCCCCATCCAGCGCCAAGCCGGTGACATTCAGCGGCTTGGTGTCGTCGTTCTCGAGCACCAGCGCGATCTCGCCCGTCGTGCCTGCGGCAGCGGATGGGTAGGTGTATCCCTGCATGTCGATGACCTTGATGGGAAACGCCTGCATCGACCAGTAGGTCCTCGTCTCCTGCATGACCGCGTCGCCCTGCGTCTGGCCGAAGAAGAGGGACAAGCCGATGGCGATGAGGGCGATGACGAGGATGACGCCCAGGATGATGAGATATTCGACGCTGGTCTGGGCTTTTCGATCCGGATATTTCGATGCCATGTTTCCACCATGAAGCCGAGATTATTAAATGAATATGTTGGCGACGTTGAATCCGGAGGCGGGAAGCACGGAAAGGCCATACGCCGGGCCGCGAAAGAATGCCTGCCCGCATCCGAGCGATCCCTCGCCGCTCTGGCTCGCATCCGGGCTCATTGGCACGTGAACGGCAGCGGCACGAGACTCGTCTGGGTATAATTGACGCCCAAATCATTGGGCCGGTTATATGTGATCAGAAGGATGAGCTTGCCATCCTGTTGGTTCGATCCGCACAGCTCTTCGGGGCTCGAATATTGCTGGCTCACCAGCGAGATGGCCGTGCTCGGGCGCATCCGCACCGAGCACGCGCACGCAAAAGCGGTGCAATCGATATGGGTGCACAAAGAGAGGCCGAGATCGTCCGTCTGGGTCGAATCATACTGATAAAGCGAGAGCGGCGTGTTGTTGAGCATGAGGCCGGAGATGTTCAATTCCTCGCCGGCCAAAGAGCGGATCCCAAGATAGAACCTATGGTCGGCCTTGTAGTAGTGGGAATCCTCGATGATGAACGGCCGGGCCTGCTGGCTCCAGTACAGGCGCAACTGGCTGTTCTGCAGTTCCTGTCCGGAATCCACCAGATAGCCGTACAGGCCGATGCCGATGAGGACGATGACGAACGCGATGGCCAGGATGAGGATGTATTCGATGGTGGCTTGGCCGCGAAAGCGCCGGGATTGGGCGGTGGGACGCATAAGGTATGCACCCCGGCGCATTTTAAAAA
>JAHFEC010000040.1 GCA_023248665.1 Microcaldota archaeon
CGCCGTGGGCGCCCTCAACGAGGCGCTCTCGGTGCTCATTTTCGCGCTTCTGCTGTTTCTGTTCGGCTCCGCCTTCGGCGCCTTCTCCCTCGAGCCGGGCGCCGTCCCGCCCGCCGGATGGGCGGCCCTCGCCATATCGTTCTTCTCCTACACGGCGGCCACGCTCATCTCCTACAAGGCGTTCCAGACCGGCGAGGCCAACGAGCGGGCGGTCATCAACCAGCTCCAGAACATCCTCACGCTCGCCGTAGCCGCGCTGCTCCTGAACGAGCCCCTGTTCGCCTCCAAAGTGCTCGGCGTCCTTCTCATCATCATCGCCGCCGTTCTGTGCACATACCGCAAGGGCCGCTCGCGCTGGCACGTGCACGGCGTGAAGCTGTTCGTCATTACTGCCTTCTTCTTCGGCATCGCCGGGTTGTCGGACAAGGTCGCGCTCCATTACTTCCCGGTCCTCATGTACGCCCCGCTCATGTTCATCGGGCCGGCCCTCGTCGCCTTCTGGATGATGGGCCGCGACGCGGCGGCGCGCCTAAAAGGCGTCTGGGTGCGCCACGGCCTCTGGGTGCCCCTCCTCGCCCTCCTCTCCGCCCTCCCGTATCTGGCGTTCCTCTATGCCCTGCGCGTCCTGCCCGTCTCCGTGGTCGGCCCGCTCATGAACACCAACGTGGCGGTCACCGCCGTGGGCGGCATGCTTTTGCTGGGCGAGAAAGAGGGTTGGCCGCAGAAACTGGCCGGCGCGGCCTTGGCGCTCGTCGGCGCGCTCTTGTTGGGCATGTCGATATAGCGGGCAAGCATCGGTCTTGATTAAAAACTTCAACGGCGCCGTTATCCTCGGAGTCTTAAGATGGTCCTATCCGAATCCGAAGTCTTAGACGAGCTTTTGCATTGCTCGTTCATCTTCGTCGACAAGCCCCGGGGCCCCTCGTCGCACGAGATCACCACGTTCGTCAAGAAGCTCTTGGGGGCCCAAAAGGCGGGCCATGCCGGCACCCTCGACCCGCAGGTGTCCGGCGTGCAGATCATCGGCCTGAACAAGGCCGCCCGCCTCCTGCGCTACGTCGTCGGGCAGGACAAGGAATACATCGGCGTGCTGCGCCTGCGCCAAGCGCCCGAGGATATTGCCCATCTGCAAAAGCAGATGGACCGGCTTGTGGGCAAAATCCGCCAGATGCCGCCCAAGGAGTCCGCTGTGGCCAAACGGCGGAGGGAGCGAAAGGTTTATGAATTTACGGCGCTTGAATTACTCAATAGAACCGCTCTCTTTAGGGCTAGGGTGGAGGCCGGCACGTATGTGCGGGTCCTCTGCACCGACGTGGGAAAAGCGTTCGGCGGCGGCATCATGCTGCAACTGAGGCGCACGCGCGTCGGTCGAATCGGCGAGCGCCGATTGGTCCGTCTGCCGGATTTGGCGGACGCGCTTTATCTGGCCAAGAATAAGAGAGATGTCAAGCCGTTGCAAGCCATGCTTGTTCCGGTAAAAGAAATGCTCAAACTGCCCTGCCTTTGCATAAGGCCGGCGGCCGTGGAAGCGGTATGTCGCGGATCGCCTCTGGCGATATCCGATGTGTCTGCCGCCGAGGTCCGTGCGCAAGAGGGACAGGAGATGCAATTGACGGACGAGGACGGGAAGCTCGTCGCCATCGCCCAATTCAAGGGCGGCGCGCTTCATCCGAAAATCGTCCTTTGCGAGAGGGAGAAAAATATCACATGAACCACGCTCGTGCCTGAACTTTTCTTTCTCTGCGGAGAAAGAAAAACCTTCACTAAAAAGAAAGAGAATGATTTCGTACTCAATTGTGAGGTCTGATTCAATCTCTCAGTCCCCTTCAAGGGATTGCTGGAGTTGATAGGATGTATCGCGCCAAGAATTCTTGGGGTGTCTGAAGGAATTGAAATCGGCTAACAAAACAATATATGACGATTAAGAAAAGTATGATTGAACTCGCACTCGTGCCGGAATCGCATAAGGGCCCCCTTTTCTTTTAGAAAAAGAAAAAGGCCCCCGGGTTCAAAAAGAAAAGCGGATGCCGGTTTATGGCCAAGAGAGAGAATCACTGGTGATAAAACATTCGATGACGCAAAACCTGTTCATGCCGGAATCCGATTGAGCCTGTTGGCTCAACGGTTTCCGTCACTCGCTGACGCTCATGCCGGAATCGCATAACCTGGTAGTGCGTGAAGCCTTTTTCTTTCTTGCAGAAAGAAAAAGCCTTCAGGGAAAAAGAAAGGGCAATTGGCAGAAAGAAAATAAATGGTGATAAAACATTCGATGACGCAAAACCTGTTCATGCCGGAATCCGATTGAGCCTGTTGGCTCAATGGCTTCCGTCACTCGCTGACGCTCATGCCGGAATCGCATAACCTGGTAGTGCGTACGCCTGGAAAGGCTTTTTCTTTCCGTGCCGGAAAGAAAAACCCTGGAAAAAGAAAGGGGCGGTTTGCATCGCAGATCGCCGCATTCCCGAGAGCGTATGCCCGCAAGGGCTTGTGGGTTCAAATCCCTCTTCCGGCGTCATATTCGATAAAATCGGTTCGTCAAATAAAATCGCGTTTGCAAAATGGTGGTATTCAATGGCACAGAAACCCGACAACAAGAAATCGGCCGCTCCGGCCCCTCAACCTAAATCCGGCGCCCCCGCCCCGGCGGGCGCGCCCAAGCCGGTCCGGTCCATAGCGGCGCAGGTCCATCCGACGCTCTCGCCTTCGGGCAAGGAGCTGCGCGGCATCGTGCGCATCGTCGGCCGCGACCTCAAGGGCCAGGCGACCGTCACCAAAGCCATCCAGTCCATCAAGGGCATGGGCCACAACGTCGGGCAGGTCATATCGGTGGCCGTGCTCAAGAACCTCAACCTCTCGCCCAAGACCATGATCGGCGAACTGGACGAGGCGCAGATTGACAAGCTCGAAGTCATCATCCAGAAGCCGGAGGCGCATGGCGTCCCGAAATTCATGCTCAACCGCCAGCGGGAAGTCATCGGCGGAGAGACCCGCCATCTGAGCGGGACCGACCTCGTGTTCGCCCAGCGCCAGGACATTGACCATGACAAGGACATCCAGACGTGGAGGGGCTACCGCCACGCCTACGGCCAGAAAGTGCGCGGGCAGCACACCCGCAGCACGGGCCGCACCGGCATGACGGTCGGCGTGCTGCGCAAGTCCATCGCCGCCAAGGCCGGTGCCGCAGCCACCGCCCAGACGGGCGCCGCCGCGCAGGAGAAGGGCGCGGCCCCGGCTGCCGCCACGGCCGCCCCGGCCAAGAAGGCCGAGAAGCCCGCTGAGGCCAAGAAGTAATCGCATGATTCTTTAGGTGATATGAATGGGTGATCCTCGTAAACTCAAAGCCAAGGCCGAGACCCCGCGCCGCGTCTGGGACGCCGAGCGCATCTCGAGCGAAACCGCTCTGCGCCGCGAATACGGGCTCAAGAACGCCCGCGAGCTGTGGACCGTGCTGGCCGAACTCAAGCGCATGAGGCGCACGGCCCGCCACCTGCTCTCCTTGGGCGACGCCGGCCGCGCGCAGGGCCTGCAAATCGTGGCCAAGCTCCAGCGTCTGGGCATCGCGAAGGGCGAGATGCGCCTGGAGGACGTGCTGGGCCTGGGCGTGCGCGATTTCCTCGACCGCCGCCTCCAGAGCCATGTCATCCGCAAGGGGCTGGCCCGCACCCCGGCGCAGGCCCGCCAGCTTGTCACCCACGGTTTCATCTCCGTCGGAGGGCGGCGCGTGACCATCCCCTCCTATGTCGTCACCGCCGGCGAGGAACCGACCGTGTCCTATTTCAAGGCCATCGACATCAGCGTACCTGAGGACAAGCCCAAGCAGGCCCCCCGCCGGGAGCATGTCGCGGCGCCCGAGCCGGCCGCCGCCGAGAAGCCGGCCGAGAAAGCCCCGGCAACCGCCGCTTAAGTGTTAGGTGATATTCATGAGCGAAGAGAAGAAAACCGAAACTCCAAGGAAGGAGGACGCCCCCGTCCAGAAGCCGGTCAGCGAGGCATCGGGCGACGCGAGCAAGCCCGCCGCCCCGGCCGCGCCATTGGTTCCTGTGATCTCTCCCGTCGGCGCGGCCCCTCCGGGCGGTTCAGCCCCGGCTCCCGTCTCGCCGATGATGCAGCGCGGCCCGATCCGCTGGGCCATCTGCAACGTCTACTCGTCCAAGAACGACACCATCATCACCATCACCGACCTCTCGGGCGCCGAGACCATCGCGAAGGCGTCCGGCGGCATGATCGTCAAGGCCGACCGCGAGGAAGGCAAGCCGTATGCCGCCATGCAGGCGACAATCAAGGCCGTCACCGAGGCCAAGAACCGCGGCATCACGGGCCTTCACATCCGCATCCGGGCGCCGGGCGGGCACGGCACCAAGACGCCGGGCGCCGGCGCGCAGGCGGTGGTGCGCACCGTGGCCCGTCAGGGCGTGCGCATCGGCAAGATCGAAGACGTGACTCCTGTTCCAACCGACACGACCAAGCGCCCCGGCGGTCGCCGAGGCCGGCGTGTCTAGAGGTGGGTCTATGAATGTCTCTGTGAGCAACGAGGACGACCGGAAGCTGGATTTCACGCTATCGAAATCCAGCGTATCCTTCGCCAATCTCCTGCGCCGTTTTTCGATGTCGCAGGTGCCGACCTTCGCCATCGACAAGGTGACGGTCTACGAGAACTCGAGCACCCTCTTCGACGAATACATCGCCCACCGCATCGGCCAGGTCCCGCTCAAGATCTCCGGCTCGGTGCAGCCCGACGAGGAGGCGCTCTTCACTCTCGATGCCACCGGCCCCTGCACGGTTTATTCCGGGGATTTCCGCACCGGACATGACAAGATCCGCATGGCGCTCGACAAGATCCCCCTGCTCAAACTCATGCAGGAGCAGAACCTCCGCCTCGAAGGGAAGGCCGTCTCAGGCGTCGGCCGCAAGCACGCCAAGTGGCAGGCCGGCCTCGCCGGATACGAGATCCTCAAAGACGGGGGCTTCAATTTCAAGGTCGAGGGCTTCATGCAGCTGCCGCCGCGCCAGATGGTGCTCACGGCCGCCGGGCTCATCGAGGAGAAATGCTCGCAGCTGTCCGAGCAGCTCGCCCTCATCAAGAAGGAGAGCAAGGAATCCAAGAAGAAAAAGGAGGAATGATTGCACGCTCGCGCAGGGGTAGCAAAGCTTGGTCAAATGCGTTAGCTTGAGGGGCTAATGTCTTAGGACTTCGTGGGTTCAAATCCCTCCCCCTGCACTTTTTTCTTTTCTTGTGCGCAAGAAAAGAAAAACCTGCACTAAAAAGAAAAGAAAAAGGATGCCTGCGGGGAAAGAAGGAAAACCTGCACTAAAAAGAAAAGAAAAAGGATGCCTGCGGGGAAAGAAGGAAAACCTGCACTAAAAGACCTTTTTTCTTTCTCTGCGGAGAAAGAAAAACCTGCGCTAAAAAGAAAGAAAAGAAAACAATGAAAAAACGGATGGAAAGAAAAAACAAAATGACACGAAAAAGCGCAATTCGCATTCACGAACATTTCACGGTGATACAATGGCCGAAAAATCCAAAAAGAACAAGAGCCCCTTCTGGGCGCGCGTCCGGGAGCTGGTTTCCCGCTCGTCGCGCAAGAAGCGCGGCGTGAACCTCTCGCGCCTCTCGGCGCTGACCCAGGCGGGCCAGACTGTCGTGGTCGCGGACAAGGTGCTCGGCAGCGGAAAGCTCGCGCACCCCCTGACCGTCGCCGCCATCTCGTCCAGCCACAGCGCAAAGGCGGCCGTCGCCAAGGCGGGCGGGAAGTTCCTCACGCTCGCCCAGCTGGAGGTCCAGCACCCGACCGGCAAGGACGTGGTCATTCTCATCTAGATGGAATTTGCAAAGGTGGATATGATGATTGTAATCAACGCAAAAGGCCAGATCGCCGGGCGCCTCTCGGCGCGCATCGCCAAGTTCCTCCTCGCCGGCGAGGAGGTCGCCGTCATCGAGGCGCAGGATTCCGTGCTTTCCGGCACCCTGCAGTCGCACATCGCGCGCATGCACCTGCGCCGCACGCAGAAGGACAAGCGCGACCCTGAGAAATCCCCCAAGTACCCGAAGCTGCCGCACCTGCTCTTCCGCCGCATGGTGCGCGGCATGCTTCCCAAGAAGAGCCAGCGCGGGCGGGATGCACTCCATCTCTTCCGCGCCTACACCGGCACGCCGGCCACGCTGGCCAACGAGAAAGCCGTTTCCTACCCCGAACTCTCCAAGGCCGATTCGCTTCGCAAGAAGATCACCCTCGGGGAGCTCTGCCGGGTGTTCGGCTACGAAGAGAGGATCTGATCATTTAGGTGATTTGTCATGAGCGCCAAGAAACCATCCGCAAAATCGGACAAGAAAAAGAAGAAAACCGGGATCGTCACCCGTGGCAAGCGCAAGGAGGCCCTCGCCCGCGCGTCCATCCGCAAAGGCAAGGGCGTCGTGCGCATCAACTCGGTCAATCTCGACTCGTTCCAGAGCCGGTACGTGCGCGAGCTCATCCGCGAGCCCCTGCGCCTCGCGCCCGAAGCGGCGTCTGGCGTGGATATCGACATCTCGGTGCGGGGCGGCGGCGCCATGGGCCAGGCCCAGGCGGCCCGCATCGCCATCGCCCGCGCGCTCGTCGAGCACTCCGGGGACGAGACGCTGCGCGAGCGGTTCGCGACGCGCGACCGTTTCATGCTCTCCGAAGATTCGCGGCGCGTCGAGCCCAAGAAGTACAAGGGACCCAAGGCCCGCGCCCGGTTCCAGAAGTCGTACCGTTGAGCCCTTTTTCTTTTCTTCGAAAGAAAAGAAAAAGTGCTTCACCCCAAAAAGAAAAGAATCAGAATATTCGAGGTGGAGATATGTATTTCCCTGTCCGTTGCTTTACCTGCGGCGCGCCCATCGCGCACAAATGGGAGGAGTACGACTCGCGTCTAAAAGCCGGCGAGAAGGCCGCCCAGGTGCTCGACGACCTCGGCATCGAGCGGTTCTGCTGCCGGAGGATGTTCCTCTCGCACGTGGAAATCATGGAGAAGGTCGCCAAATACGACAAGCTCTAGAGGTGCATATGTAAGAGAATCATTTGTAGGGGGGAATCAGGAGGACACTAATCGGCGGCGAACCGCCGATTGTGCCCAGAGGCGTGAATCGTCGCGCCTCTCGGGCCCTCAAACTGAAGGGGGGACTTCTGCAATGTGTGTGTTCCCCCCTGCGGTTCTGTTTATGGGGCCATGGGATAACCTGGTAGCCTACCTGCTTGGGGTGCAGGTGATCCGAGTGTGGATCAAGCCCGCCATGGGCCTACCTCCACCGGGAATTCAAATCTCGGTGGCCCCATTTTATTGTCATAAGGGAAATAGATGGAATGGTGCCACCGTTTCGGCCTTCGGGCCGAAATCTGCGCCGCCGCCTGCGGGCGTCTGCGCATCTCGGTGGCCCCATTTTATTGTCATAAGGGAAATAGATGGAATGGTGCCACCGTTTCGGCCTTCGGGCCGAAATCTCCAAAGCCGCTTTGGCGTCTTTGGATCTCGGTGGCCCCATTTTATTGTCATAAGGGAAATAGATGGAATGGTGCCACCGTTTCGGCCTTCGGGCCGAAATCTGCGCCGCCGCCTGCGGGCGTCTGCGCATCTCGGTGGCCCCATTTTATTGTCCTGAACAGAAATAAAAGAAAGAAGAAAAATCGCTCGAAATAAACCGTACGGTAAAAATCATGCATTGCATTCAAAAAACCAAGTCATTCCGAAAGTAGCCGTCGTGAAAACGGCGAGCATTTGCGGATCTCTTGGATAAACTGGTGAAAACATGGCACAAGAAGGATTTCTCATAAAACAGGAAAAATACCTCGAAGCGGGCATCCACATCGGCACGAAGCTTCGCGTCATCGACATGACGAGGTTCATCTATCGCACCCGATCGGACGGGCTGTACGTGCTCGACCTGCGCAAGGTGGACGAGCGCATCCGCCTCGCCGGCAAGCTCCTCTCCCGCTACGACCCCAAGGAGATCGTGGTGGTCGCCAGCCGCACCTACTCATCCATGGCCGCCAACCAGTTCGCGCTCCTCACGGGCGCAAAAGTGGCCACGGGCCGTTTCGTACCCGGTCTTTTCACGAACTCCTCCCGCGTCGATTTCGTCGAGCCCAAGCTGGTCATCATCTGCGACCCCAAGGGCGAGCGGCAGGCGGTCGTCGAATGCGGCAAGATGGGCCTTCCGACCATCGGCCTGTGCGACACCGACAACTTCACCATGTACATCGACTGGGTGGTGCCCTGCAACAACAAGGGCCGCCGCTCGCTCCTGCTCATCTTCTGGCTCTTCGCGCGCGAGATGGCCATCTCATCCGGCAAGGTGGCCTCCTACGACGAGTTCAAGCCCACCTTCGAGGAATTCGAGGCGGCCGCGCAAGCTCCGCCGCCCCCGACCGTCGAGGCCCCCGCCGAGGGCGCCCCAGACGTGGCGTCCGAGGCGCCGGCCGAGCCTTCGGAAGGAACGAATCCAAAGACCGTGAATGCGGCCGATTCTGCGGACGAGGACGAGGCCGAAGAGAGCGACTCTGACGGGAAGAAAGAGGGCGAAACCGAGGAGGAAACCGCGGCCCGCAAGAAAGCCAAAGCCTCCAAGCCCAAGGCGGCCAAGAAAGCGCCTGCCAAGGCCAAGCCCAAGGAGAAAGACGAGAAGGTCGCGGCCCCCGAGGAAAAGCCCGCGTCAAGCGAAAAGGAAGAGAAGAAAGAAGAGTAGTTTTGCACGCGCTAGAATTCCATCTGCGTGCACAGCGCTTTCTTTCCAAGAAGCAGGGCCTCGATTCTTTTTGGATAATTCGCGTTGGCGACATAGATTTCGCCGCCGACGCCTTTCAACTCCTTTATCTTTCCGGCCATGCCGCCCGTGACGTCAGGTGAATCCGACTCCTTCAGATGCTTCTCTACCGCCGCGAAATTCTTCCTGTCGATTTTTCCGACCAGCTTGCCGTCGGCCATGATGCCGTCCACATCGGTGCCCAGCACCGTTCTTTCGGCCTTTTTGGCCAGATACGCGACCATCTGGTCTCCCGAGCACACGCTCCCGCCCAGCGCCTCGTCGGGCACCATGTCTCCATGAAGGACCGGCATCTTGCCCATAGCAAGCAGATCGAAAACCCGTCTCTCGTCGAATTTTACGATCCTCTTGTTTTTCTGCACGATGATGTCGTGCGGCTGGACCGTTATCGCGTCCACGCCGTGGCTTCGGAGCGAGCCGACCACCATTTTGGACAATTGGGCGCACGCCTCCTGGGTCTTGCGGTAGCCTTCCTTGTCCTTCTCGCTCCTGATGCCGTCCTTAATCCCGTATTCGATGACCAGCGCATGGCCGAACGAGCCCGCGCCATGCACCAGCACGATGTCCCGCCTGCCGCCGGCCCACAGCCGGCCCAGCATCTCCGCCAGCGCATCGATCCGGACGAGGTCTGCTTCCATGCGGCCCTTTTTGTTCGTTATCACGCTGCCGCCGAGTTTGAGGATTTGCATTAAGATATCAAAAGGTTGGAGGATAAAAACCAATCCTCCGGCTTGCTCTGTTGCACAAATCCTCTCTGACACCCTGCTGAAACAAATTTCACCTATTTTTAGCGTATTCCGAAATTCTGTCATACGCCCAGAAGCGCCTCTGCGCTTCTTGGCACATGTTTTCA
>JAHFEC010000041.1:0-1985 GCA_023248665.1 Microcaldota archaeon
AGAAGAGATAAGGATACTTTCGGGAAAGGCGCCCGGCGCCTTTTTTGTTTCTTTTTATCTTTTTTGTTTTTTTATTCTTCCTCTTTTTTTTCCGGATTGGTTTTCATTACTGTATCTGTTTTCTGAGCTCTTCGGCCGCGAATTCCGGCCGCACGGAATTCATGACGACGCCCGATCCCATCTCGAAGCCGGCCCATTTGGCAATGCGCGGCGCCAGTTCGATGTGGAAATGGAAATTCTTCTGCTTGTAGGGCGCCAGATAGAAGAGGATGTTGTATGGCGCATAGTTCAGGCAGGCATCCTGCGCGCGCAAGGCTTTGCCCAGCACACGGGCCAGATCGGAGAGGGAATTCTCGTCAAGGTCGGTCATGGAGGCGACGTGGTTGCGCGGCACGATCCAGGATTCGTAATTGAAGCGCGGGGCGAACGGCGTAAGCCACAGGAATTGGCCGTCCGGGACGATCTTGGGATAGCGGTCGTCGATGGAGAGCAGGCAGAAGGGGCAGTTGGTCTTGCAGGCTTTCTCCATCTGCTTGATGGCGGGCGGCACCTCCGGCAAGGCCACCAGCTGGGTGTGGGTGTGCTCCAGGCTGGCACCGGCCCCTTCCCACTCGTTCTTGAACACGAAGGTGACCTTGGATTTGCGCTCGCGCGCGTGCGCGCGCAGGCGGCGCACCACGAGGCCAAGATACTGTGAAAGCTGGGAGTCGGAGAGCTGGGAGAGCGTCTGCTCGTGCCTCGGCGTCTCGACCACCACCTCGTGCAGGCCGTGCGCCTTGGGCCACGCGCCCGAGAAGGCCGGGAACTTGTTCGGGAACGAGCGGCACAACCACGCGCCCTTCTGGGCCGGGTCGTCCACGCGCGCGATCTCGGGGGGCGTCTTGCTCTCGTTTCCGGGGCAGAAATAGCAGTCGGCCGGCGGGGTCTTCTTGACGGGCATCGTGGGCGCAAAATCGTGCGGGCGACCGGCCCGACCGGGGGTGAGCACCACCATCCGGCCCAGAAAGTCGGTCCTCAGCTCGCCTTGGTCGGGGTGGGATTGGGGGATTTCAGACATTGGATCGCCTGAGTGTAAAAAGAAGGTGCGAATATTTAAAACAAGCAGAAACGAAGGCGTGGCATGGCGAAAGGGGCGAAAAAGACGGGAATGGGGGGAATGGGCGCAAGCAAACCCGCCGCAAAGAAGGTGAATCTCAAAAAGGACGTTTCCGCCCGCCTCGTGCCGGGGGTCGGCATCGGCCTGGCCGAGATCATCGCCATCGGCGCGCTCTCCATCCTGCTGTTCGTCGCCGCCCCATATCTGGCCCGCCTGCTTGGGCATTACTCCTACGCCGGCGCGTTCGCGCTGGCTTTGCTCTCGTCGGCGAGCATCTTCGTGCCCACCGCCCCGCTCATCTTCGCCATCATCGGCATGTCGCGGGGGCTGGACCCCCTGACGCTCGCGCTCGTGTGCGGCGTCGGCTCCGGCCTCGGCGAAATCAGCGCGTATTTCTTCGGGCGCGGATCGCTGCATCTTCTGGAGGCGCAGAACAAGCAATTTGGATGGCTTATAAAATTGCAGAAAGGGATTTTGAGAAAACATGCCGGCCTCGGGATATTCATCTTGGCGGCCGTGCCCAACCCGCTCTTTGACGTGGCCGGAATCACGGCCGGCCTGATGAAAATGAAATGGTGGAAATTTTTACTTTGGTGCACGGCCGGGAGGATTCTGCACTTTTTGATCATCGCTTATTTCGGATTATGGGTGCACAGATTTTTCTGACCGGTTTGCTTATTTCACCAAGACATAATTGAACGCATTCAGATGGAACTTTGGCTCGTTGCCAGTCTTCAGATCAACGAAATCACTCAGCTTTTTGGGCTCTTTCAATTCTTCTATATGAGAAACCAAAAGCCAAGTTTTGCAAATAAAATTTTTCCCAGTATCTTGGCGCTTGACTTGGAATTGCCCCCTGTGTTCAGGTTTGGTTAGGTCTGGCCAAGGA
>JAHFEC010000041.1:1995-9600 GCA_023248665.1 Microcaldota archaeon
TGAACGATAATCGTCTATTATGAGGCGGTGAGTTATGTATCTGCCCCGCATCCCAGCAGCTATATAGTATTGTGGGGACAGCATAAAAGAGACATACAAAACAAATGGTTTTTTCGTAAGATACTTTTTAGCGTCGTGCTCTTTTATTGGAAAACTCCATGCACGAACACGAAAACCTTGGTGATTAATATTCTCAATGGCCGTATCAGCTGTACCTCCGTGCGATCCGAGAAGTGCGATTTCCATCGAATTATTTGAATCATTCTTTTCCATATTTATCCCTCCAGAAAATTCTAATCTCTTATTGATGAGTGAAACTTTATAATACAATGCATTATGCTTTATTTTGTTTTTTTTATGGATGAAATATAATGCATTGTATTATGGTTATTTAGGATACAAAGAACCTTTTAGTTTATTTTTCCTCGCACATATCTGGATGATTGGGCCGGACGATTCGTCCTCGACTTCGAATCCGCAGGCGCGCAAGGTTTTGGCAAGCCCCTTGGCATCCACTTGGCTTTTGACAAAAACCATGGCCGGGTGATGGGACTGGATGGGCGCATTTGTGATGAGAAGGGTGCCGCCCTCGCGCAAGATTCGGCGGATGGAGAGGAATAGGGGGCGATGGCTTTTTTCCGGAAGGTAGGAAAGGATGGAATTGAGCGTCACGGAATCGAAAGAGGCGGGCGAAAAAGCGCGAAGGCTCGCCGGATGGCCGAGCGGCGTTATCACAATTTTCTTTTTTGCCGTTTTGTTTTTGGCGAGGGCGATTTTCGAGATGTCGGCCGCCGTGTGCACCGGGATGTAGGAGAAGGAGCCGGCGCCCAAATCAAGGATTTTGCCGTGCGAATGAAAGGCGAGCCAGTCCGCCACATTGAGGCGCGCGGGCTGGAAGGAGTCGAAATGATCCCAGAAGGAGGGGATGGGGGCGCGGGAATACGGAATGCGATATCGGCGCGAGAACCCGGACCAGTACGGGTACGCTTTCTCACCGGCATAAAGAAGCTTGAGCATGTCCATGAGCGCGGCGGGCGGCAAGGTGCCCTTTTCCATCGGCTGGCCGGAAGCGGCCCGCATGTTCTGCCGGATGATGAACAGGTTGATGGATTCCCAGAGCCAGAGCAGGCGCTCGGCCTTTTTCTTTTCCCCCGAATGGCAATAGGATGAGCACGCCCTTACAATTTCGTCGCGCAGGGCGTCGCGCGCGGATGAAGAGTAGAGGTTGAAGGGATATTTCTTGTGCCCTAGGATGCCGTGCCAGAAGAAGGCGAGGTCGGCGCAAAAAGCGGAGGACGAACGGGCGATGCCGCGGTGGATTTGGAGTGGGGATTTCATTTTCGCAACGCCCCGCTCCTAAAGAAACGCCTCGATCTCGTCGTTCTTGAGCTGCATCTTCTCCTCATAATCCTGCGCGATCTTTTCGAGCGACTGGCCGCGCTCGGCGCTGTGGCTCCTTCTTTTGCGCACGGAGACGAAGACCGGCGCGCCCACCGCCTCGCCCAGCACGAGCGCCTCGCCCACGCGCAGGGTGGTGATGGAGTCGAGCATGTGCGAGTCGATGCCTTCGCAGGATTCGCCGATGTGCTTGAGGTCGAAGGGGTTGGTGATGCGCAATATGATATTCGAATTGCATTGGCTTAGGGCCGTGGTGGACAGTTGCACGGGCCTTTGCGAGATGAGGCACAAGGAAGCGCCGAACTTGCGCCCCTCGCGCGCAAGAGTTTCGATTATCGGTTTTGCCAGCGCGTTGTGCTTGTCGGCCTTCTCGCGCGCGAAATTGTGCGCCTCCTCGACCAGCATGAGGTATGGCGGGATGGTGCCTTTCTTTCTCTGCCGGAAGAGCTTGCGCCCGTAATAGGCCACGATCATCTGCTTTTTTCGCAAATTGTCCACGCCCGAGAGGTCGAACACCACGAGCTTGCCGGGCTTGAGCGAATCGGCCGGCTTGAAGGAGTCCGAGCGGCCGATGAGACGAAGATATCGAAGCTCCTCCAGCGCCTCGAGCAGCGGCCCGCGCACGTTCTCCTTCTTGTTCAGCGAGGGGTCGTTGCGGATCTTGTCGACAAGCTCCTCGAGGCTCTCGGGCTGGTGCGTCTCCTTGACGCGCTTTTTCAATTCCGAGAAATGGGAATCCAGCGCCCGGCGGGCCACGGCCGACATGGCCGACCATTCGGCCAGCTGGCCGGCATTGAGGTGGTGCAGGCCGATGCGGATCTTCGCGCAGTCCACCACCTCGACCTTGGAGCGGTACTGCGAATCCTTGAAGCCCACGTATTCGCCGTGGTTGTCGATGGCCACCACGCAGATGCGACCGCTTTTCTCGGGCCGGTCGAGCAGCTCCTCGATAAGCACGCCGGCCAGGTAGGATTTGCCGGAGCCTGACATGGCCAGAATGGCCAGATGCTTTTGCAGCAGGCGGCCCAAGGATACCTTGACGGACAGGGTGTGGTGAGCGAGGGTGCCCAGTTCGAGGCCGTCCGGCACGATGCCCAAGAAGGATTTGAGCTGCTCTTCCGTGGCATTGGACACCGGCGCGCCCGGCGCGACCGGGACGGCGCAGCGGCCCAGATGGCTGCCGTTGAGCACGCCGTGCACGCGCACCGAGGCGACCATGTATTCCCATTCGTTGGTGGGAAACTGGCTGGTGAGCACGCCGAGGCGCTCGTATTCGGCCACGCTTTCCGCGCGCTCGAAATAGCGGTTCGCGCGCGAGATTTCCGTGACCGAGCCGAGCACCGGGCCGGCATTGGCACCCACCTGCACGAACTGGCCTTTTCTCACGCCGTCTCCCTGGATGACGAAATGAAATTCGGTGGTGTTCGGCCCTTCCATGGTGGAGATGACCGTGCCGACCACCGGAGCGCCGGAAGGATGAGTGGAAGAGGCGCCGGCTGGAGAGGAGCGGGTGGGGGCGTGGGCCGGCGAGGCCGAAATGGCCGCGGCGGCATCCTCTTTTTTCTCGTCGGGCATGAAAATAGAAGGGAGGGGAAAGTTAAAAAACGAGGAGAAGGCGGCTTTCCGGGCGGAAAAAAGAGATGAGGGGATCGTCCCTCAATGATGCAGAAGCTATCGGTCCTTGGGCTTCCCCTTAGTCCTTGGATTTCCCTAGTTTGCGGAGGGCAGTAACGGTATCGAACTTGAGGCCTTCATTGAGATTGTTTGATTCGAGGAGGTTCTTCAGATAAGACTGAATCTCCGTTTGCTCGCTTGAAGACAAGGATCTGGTATCGGATGAGAAAACCAGCCCACATATAATTCGTGCATAGTGCTCGGATTGGGAAGATACGCTCGAATAGAGCTGACGGAAAGACGCATGCGCCAAATCGGATTGACCCGTGTCTTTGAGCACGTAAGCGCGCAAGGTTCTTGCCAGGACATAATCGGCGTTTGAGTAATCGACTGGAAGACGGAGTAGGAGCGCATTCAGTCCGACGAGGGCTTCGTCTCGGCGGCCCATCTTTCTCAAGACATCGAACCGAACAAGCTGGAGGGGGAGCGAATCTCTCGCATCGACTGGCAGGGTCTCGATGAAATCCAAGGCTTCGTCGTAGCGGCTATTGTTGTAGTAACCGTATGCCATCGCACGGTGGGAGACGGTATTGGCTTGGCTGCCAAGTTGGATGTAGACGGATTCGGCTTCTTTGAGCTTTCCGGCCTTTGCGTAGGCGTCCAGCATGGAATTGTGGGAGACGGTATTGGCTTTGTCTCCAAGCTTGTTGTAGTAGATATTTTCGGCTTCTTTGAGCTTTCCGGCCTTTGCGTAGGCGTCCAGCATGGAATTGTGGATAAAGATGTTGGCAACTCCATGTTTGAGGGCACCACGATATTCTTCTTCTGCATAATCAATGCGTCTCATGCGCGAGAAGCATTGGATGATTTTTGAGATGGCGAATTGATTCTTTGGATCCGAAACGAGGATCGTGTCAAGGTATTCGACCGCGGTGGCGTAATCCTTGCGCTTGAAGCAACCCGTGGCTTTGGCCATGAGCATTTTGGCGTTGTCCTGGCCAGTTTTGTTGGATTGGAAATCGCTTCGATAAGAGCTTGGTTTCTGGGAAGATGGATTATGTTGGGGGGAGTGGAAGAGCATAAACCTATTAGCCAGTTCAGTCTTTTAAACGTGTCTTTTGATAGTTTGAAGTGGAATTATTATAACAAAAATCTGAAAAACACGGAATGCTCAGCCACCGGATGACGCGGCATTGGCATTCGCCAATTCCTCCTTGATGACCTGCTTGAAATCCTCGTAGGGCCGCGTGCCGACGAGCATGCGGCCGTTGATGAAAAAGGTCGGCGTGGCATACACGCCAGACGAATTGCCCTCGGCCTGCATGGCATCAAGCGAGGCGTATTTCTCCTGCGTGGCAAAGCACTGTCGGAAGGCGCCCATGTCAAGGCCCAGCGCCTGCGCCTTGGCCTTGAGGCTCGCGTCATCGACTTTCGAATCGCTAAAAATCGCGTCGCGGTATTCCCAGAACTGGCCCTGGTCGGCCGCGCACTCGGCCGCCGAATCGGCCTGCTTGGACGGCGGGTTGACGATGTAAGGCAGATACACCTCGTTGATTTGGCCGGCGTAGTCGGCGAGCGCCTTCTGCATGAGCGGCTCGGCCTGCTTGGTAAAAGGGCAGAGGTAATCGCCGAATTCGACGATAGTCAGGGTGGCGTTGGGCGCGCCGCGCACCGGGCGGCCGCCGATGTTGATGGACGGGCGGGGCGGCGGCTCCGGCTGGGCCGGATAAAGCGGGACCAGAAATTCGAGGCGCGTGGGCGAATAGTAGTTGTAGAGCAGGCCGGACGGGGTGGAAAATCCGGGCGAGATGTCGTTGGACAGGAGGCCCGGCACCGGCGAGGCGTGGCCGAAGAGCTGGACCCACTGGAGCGAGCGGTTGCTTGTGTTGGAGCAGTCGCGGCAATAGAAGCGCGAATAGTCCGTGTCCGCCATGATCCGGCCGAGCGGCTCGCCGTCCAGCGAATCCGGGATGGAGAGGCGGCCCGAGTCGATGAATTGGGAGGGGGCCCAGGCGGTGCGGTTTAGGTAGCCGATGAAAAAGCCGGACACGCGCCCGTTGGAGTAATGGGGGAAGCCGGAGGCGGGCACGGGAAGCGTGCGGTTGTTCAACGGGGCATCGTACTGGCCCGAGGGCAGGATGTAGAATTCGCGGGCCCTCCCTTCTTGGAACGTGAAGGCGCCGGCGATGGAGCTGGAGACGTGCACCGCGGATTGGCGCGAGAGCAGGCTGGAATTTTGCGGCGAGGGGAGGAGGAATTTGTTGATTTCAAGAAGAAGGAAATCATGCTGGCCCACCGCCGGCGGGGCGGGGGGGTTGGAGAGGAGGCGGGGGCAGATGCGGATGGTGAGCTGGGTGCCCGGCCCCACGGAGAAATTTCGGTAGGTGACATAATAGCGGCTGGAATTGTCGCCGATGAGCGCGTAATACGCGGTGCCGGGCCGGAGGGCGAATTCGGTTTGTGGCGCGTAGTCCGAAGTGAGGTTCTCGCCCTCTTGCGCGAGGCCGACGAGCATGGAATCGAGCGGACGGCCGCTTTGCGCGTCGTAAAATTCGAAGGAGACGATGGCGCGGTCTTGGGAGATATTGGAGATGTGGGTGCCGGAATAGGCGCACGGCTCGTCGAACGCGTGCGGGGGGGCGGAGGCGAACGGCGGGGTGGAGAGGTTGGAGATGGGGATGATTGAGGCCGATGTGTTTGGAGACAGGCTCGTTGATAATGGATTTGCCGAGCCCGCGGCGCCGGGCGCGGACGGGGCGGAATTCCCGCCAAGTTGAGAAGACGATGGAGGCCGAGAAGGCGCGGCCCCGCTGGGAAGCGGGATCAGGCTGAACTGGCACGAGCCGGTGGCGAACGAGCAGGAGTAGTTGATGCCCGGCGCATACATGCCGGACACGAGCGAAGATAGGTATTGCTGGGCGCAGAAGGAGCGGCATTCGTCGGCGTTCTGCGGATGGACGGTCGAATAGGCGAAGGCGCCCGCCATGAAAAGGAACAAAGCCAAGAGGGACATGGACGGCTTGCCCAAAGAGACCACCCCATCACCCGATGCTTTTGTCGGCTCCGGCCGGCGGCGAGGAAAGGCCCAGATCCGACATCGAGGCCTTGAACGGGCTTCCATAGCGGGACTGGATCTGCTCCTCGGCCGTCTTGGAGCGCCCGACGGCGCGCTGGACGTGCGAAGGTTCGATGAGCGGGGCGCCCTCCATCACCGCCAGGTCGCCCGAGGCCTTGATGATGCCCGAGAGCGAGCGCAGGCGCAGGGAGAGGCCGCTCACACCGTCGATGGCGCGGGCGCGCCGGCGCGCCTCGGCGACGATGTCCTCGACGGCCTTGGAGGTGGCGTGCGGGATGCGCCCGTCGCGGCGGATCTCCTGCGAGACGAACTGCACGAGCTTGCGCCGGTTCTCCTCCGTGTCGGGCATGGTGGAATTGACCAGTATTTCGTAGCCGTTGCCGCTGATGCGCGAGCGCAGGGCCGGCATGAGGCGGCCCAGGTCCGAGGTGTTCACGGCCGCCACGAGGATGAAATCGCAGGGCACGTGGTCCACGCGCACCGACGCGCCGGTGGAGGAGGCGTTGCGGCCCGATATGGGGAAGCGCTTCTCCTGCATGGCGGTGAGCAGGTGGCGCTGGAGGCGCCCCAAGCTGACCAGCTCGTCCACGAAGAGCACGCCCTCGTGCGCCTCGTGCACCGCGCCGGGCACCACGCGCGAGTAGGGCGGCGAGCCGATCTGCGGATGGCTCCCGTACGGGTCGTGGCGCACGTCGCCCAAGAGCTCGGTCTGGCTGGCGCCGGTCGCCTGCACGAAAACGGAGCGCTCGAGCGGCATGATCACGTTGCGGGGCACCTGCCCCTCGGCGCGGTTGAGGCGGGCGAGGTCCTTCTGGTCCAGCGCCCGCAGGGTCCGCTCGTCGGATCGCTCGAACACCACCAGATCCTCGCGCCCGCGCACCACCCGCGTGGTGGACACCGAATCCTCGCGCTCGGGGACGTTGCTGGGCGAGAGGAGGTCGTCGAACGGGCCGGGGCTCTGGCGGAATTTCTCCTGCCCGCACGCGGGGCAGACGGCGATCTGCGGATCCGAGAAGATGGAACAATGGCGGCAGCGGTAGCCGAGGCGCTCGGAGACGAAGTCGGGCACCTGCTCGGGGGCCACGAGGATGCCGGCGGGCGGCTGGGCGGCTGTCTGCGCCTCGATCTGGGCGCGCGTGCGCACCTCAAGCAATGGCCGCTCGGGCTTGGCCGGATTGTTCAGCACCGACACCTCGACCGTGGGTGGCAGGAGCAGGCT
The DNA here is from genome assembly GCA_023248665.1 of Microcaldota archaeon. Classification (GTDB taxonomy): domain Archaea; phylum Micrarchaeota; class Micrarchaeia; order Anstonellales; family Anstonellaceae; genus CAIXYX01. Next base: position 9,303 of record JAHFEC010000041.1, read on the forward strand.
GGCGATGGCCTGCGCCACCATGGACTTGCCGGTGCCGGGCGGCCCGACGAGCAGCAGGTGGCGGCGCTGGCGCGCGACGATGCCGGCGGCGCGCACGGCCTCCTCCTGCCCGATGATCTGCTCGGCGAGGACGGAGGGCACGCTCACCTTGGATGTGTCCTCAAAATCGAATAATCCCACGGGAACCATATGCGGCGGGGGAGAATAAATAGGTGATGCTTTCCTCTCGGAAAGGAATAAAAGAGGCAAGAGGCGAAATCTGGCCCATGGATATGCGTCTAATTCGCAAAGAGGCGTT
>JAHFEC010000118.1 GCA_023248665.1 Microcaldota archaeon
TCAACCGGCCGGCGCGGGAGCACGGGCCGTGCCCTCGAACCACTGCGAGGCGTTTTTCCAGTCCGCATCCGGCTGTTTAGCAAAATGCACCCGCACCACGCCGGCCTGCTCCAGCTTTTGCAATTCTGGAAATTCATAAGTGTAGAACACGCGGTTGGACTTGGCCCCCTGCGCATAGCACCAGACCTGCACGGGCTTTCCGGTCGCGTTGGCGATGAGCAGGGCCATGTCCGCATAGCGCTGCGAATACGCGCCCCAGATGCCATCGGCCTGCGCGAGGGAAACCGGATACGGGTCGGTGTAATTCACCCCGTAGATGACCGCCCGCCCGGCGTCATTCACCCGTTCGTACCAGTGCTCGCGCGCGTTCAACTGAACATAATCCGGGGATTGCAGCGAGGACTGGACGCCTTCCTCCCATATCGCGCGCTGCGCCGTTCCGTTGTCTGGGGCGCCGTTGATGCCGTCCAGAAGCCTCACCAGGCTGCCATGGTTTGCGGGGCCGGACCAGAATCCCATGTGCACTTGCGTGCCCGAACGGTTGAGCATGGGCTCGAGCGCCACGGCCTGCGAGAAGAGCTGGAGGCTGAAGTTTGGATTGGACAAAACCGAGAGTTTCGCCTCCGGGTCTGCGAACGCGGGACCGGATGGGCTGGGGGCGCAGGCCCCGGGGCTGGTCAGGTTGGCTGGGCAGGCTTCGGGGCCCGAGAGCGTCCGATAAGCCAGAAGCGCGAGCAGGAGCATGCCCAGCAGGAAAAGGGCGGCCACGAGCCGCCGGTCCGCGCCGCCGCTCTTAAGAAAGCCCGGTTTTTTCGATGCCATCAAATGGCTCCCGAAGAAAAGATTTAATAGGTGGTGGCCGGACTGCTGCCGTATCGGGCGTGATGCGAACATCCTGCGGTTCGGGCCGGCAGCCTTCGCCGCCTGCGCCCCGTTCGGCGGATGTTTTTTTCTTTTCTTAGCCGACGATATCCTTGAGCGCCTTCTCCACTTTCCCGGCGTCTTCTCCTTTCGAGCAGACCAGCAGCGTCGCCCTTTCTTTGGCGGCCGCGCCCAGCGCCGAGAGCAGCGCGGATGCATCCGCGAGGCTTTGCGCCCCGCCCGGCGTCATGATTTTTATGCGGGGCTCGCTGATGAACTGCCCCGGCAAATCCATGAGCACGCGGCATCCGCTGGCCTCGGAAATCTCTTCTGCCAGCGAGCCGTCCGCCGCCTTCTTCTGCTCTTTCTTGCCTAAGCGGCTCCACGCCATGACGGCCGCCCGCTTGAAGAGCCGCCGCGCGCGGATGCGCTCCACCCAGTCCCGCGCCGCCGGCCGGCGCGAGAGGCGCTCGAGCATGGCGCCGTCGCCGTCCATCTGCGCCGCCCCCCAGCCGAACGAGGCGTCCGCCATCGCCTCGCGCATGGCCTGCTGGACCATGAGGCGCGCAATGCGCACCGAATGATGGTAATAAATCGTGTGGAACATGGCAAAGCGCGCCAGGATGAGCGATTCGGCCGGCTGCAACCCTCCTTCCGAGAGCGCCACCTGTCCGTCCTGCCAAAGGATGGTGGTGATGATGCGCTCCCAGTCGATCACCCCGTACGCCACGCCGGTGTAATGCGCGTCGCGCAGGAGATAATCGATGCGGTCCGCGCCCACGTCGGATGCGATGACGTGCCCGTAGGAGCGGCCGACCATGTAATCGGCGATGCGCTTGGGGTCCTCCTGCTCGGAGAGGAGGTCTGCGAGGGGCGATGCGCACACCATCCTCGCGCCGCGCTGCTCGTGGTTTCCGAGCTTTGCGCCCACCACCTCTTCCGCGTCGTGCGAGAAGGGCATGTGCCCCACATCGTGCAGGAGCGCGGCGAGGCGCACGCGCGCGACCTCTTCTTCGGGCAGGGCAAGCGCGCGCGCCATCCGGTCCGCCAGATAGAGCGTGCCCAGCGAATGCTCGAAGCGCGTGTGGTGCGCCCCGGGGTAAGTCAGATGAGTGAGGCCCAGCTGGCGGATGTGCCGCAGTCGCTGGAATTGCGGCGTGTCGATGAGCCGGGTCTCCAGCCCGTCCAGCACGATGGTGCCGTGCACCGGGTCGCGGATGGACGTGCGGGCCGAGGATTTTTTCATCAGGCTCTCCTCCACATCCCTTTCTTCAATTCGATGACTTCGCCGTCATCGCCCAGAATCATCAGGAGCACCGTCACCGCATTCTCGTCCAGCCCGAGCTTCTCGCCCAAGGTCTTGACGTTCGCCGCCCCGGAGTCCAGGATGGGCAGCAGCCGGCTCTCGTATTCCATGAGGAACGAGCGGCGCAGCACGTAGTATTTGCGGTCAAAGCCCCGGATGCCCTTGACCGTCTCGTCCTTGAGCTTGGCGTTGATGTGCGGCATCACGGTCTTGGCCTCGTTCTCGTTGTTGAGCACCATGTATCCCTTGGCGATGAGGTGCTCGACGGTGTTCAAGTCGCCGGGCTTGGAGATGAACGAGGGCGAAGAGGGATAGGACGGGACGTACGCGGCGTCCGACGGCCGCCCCGCGCGCGCCGGCGACGAGAACGCGCGCTCGCCGGAGGCGGCCGGGCCTGGTGGCGCATACGGTTTGATAAGCCCGCCGCCCGGGCTTGTTTGCGCATTTCTCATCGGCGCGCTTTCGGCCCCGTCATTGCCGCCCGCGCCCCTGGCCGCGCTGATGTACACGCCCCGCGGGATGTTGTACACCCCTTTGGGGTATTTCTCGTTCTTGTAGACGGAGATGACCTTGTTGTCCAGCAGCCGCTGCAACGTCCGGCGTTCCTCCTCGTCCAGCAGCTTGTCCACTGACGGCACCAGCCGGTCCTTGAACGGCACGAGGGACAGCTTGTGCAAAAGAGCCTGCTCAATCTCCCACGCACTCGGCGTCGCGGCCCCGCCTTTCTGCACGGGTTTTGTTTTTTGCGGCTCGCCCGAAAGGGCGGTTCCCCCGTCCGCGAGTTTTCCGCCCGCGCACACCAGCAGCACGCCCTCGCCCAGCACGAACACGTCTGCTTCGTCGATATTCTCCATGGCCCGGGCCGCGGGCTCCGGCAGGACGAGCGAGGATTTTCCGGCGTTCTTGTCGATCTTGGCTTTCATAAAATCCCTCGCAAGGAGACCCCCGACTTTAGTCGGGGGAGGAATCGCGAAGACTTAAATATGTCTTCGTCTCCAGCAATTCCGTCCAAACCACTTGCCCTGCAAACGGGAGTGGCTGTATATGCATATGCCATCTGGTTTGCAGGGCAGCTGGAACGTAATTTCAAAATCGCTTCCCATAGTTTGCACCTATGCGTCAACCGGCCTATAGTTCTCCCTCTTCGGAGGGATTGGGCAAGCCACCGTCTTTAGACGGTGGTAGTTGACAACCGAACCTTTGTTGCGCGTTTCCTTCTTTCCCGCATCCCTGCTCTTCCTTGCAGGCCTGCCTTACCCGACCATCTTCTTTAGCATTACCTTTCCG
>JAHFEC010000119.1 GCA_023248665.1 Microcaldota archaeon
AGACGGCGCTTTTGACGTGATTGTGGTGGGCGCGGGCCCGGCCGGCTCGTGCATGGCCAGCTACTTGGGGCGCGCGGGCGTGCGCACCCTCTTATTGGACAAGGCGCAGTTCCCGCGCGACAAGACCTGCGGGGACGCGCTCTCGGGAAAATCCATGGTGGCCATCCGCGAGCTGGGGCTCGTGGGGGAGCTTGAGAAGATGCCGCACGCGCGCATCAACGGCGTGCTCTTCTCCTCGCCGGCCGGCGAATCCTTCACCGCTCCATTCAAGGCCGACGACCCGAACCGCCAGGGCGGAGCGGGCTACTGCATGCGCCGCCAGCACAGCGATTTCCTTTTCTTCACCTGCGCCAAGGGCACGCCCAACGTGACCGTGCGCCAGAAGGTGCAGGTCAATGAGGTGCTTTTCGAGGACGGACGGGCGATGGGCGTGAAAGGCATCGACCTCGCCGCCGAAGGCCGGCCATCGCTCGAATTTCGCGCGAAGGTGATCGTGGGAGCGGACGGCATGAATTCGGCCGTGGCCCGCGGCGTGCTCGGCGAAGGCGCGGCCGCGCTCGACCCCCGGCATTCCTGCGACGCCCTGCGCGCGTATTACGGCGGCATCGGGGGACTGGGCGACAATATCGAGATCCATTTCCTGCCCTCGTGCATGCCCGGATATTTCTGGATTTTCCCGCTCGAGAACGGCACGGCCAACGTCGGCATCGGCATGCTCTCGGCCGAACTGCAGGAGAAGATGAAAAAGGAGGGCGTCAACCTCATCGCGATATTCAACCAGGCGATCGCCAACGAGCCCCTGCTCAGAGAGCGGTTCAAGAACGCCAAGGCCCTCGGGCCGATCACGGGCTGGCGCCTGCCATTCGGCTCGACCCGGCGGCAGCTGGCCGGAGACGGCTGGGTGCTCACCGGCGACGCCGGCTCGCTGGTGGACCCGTTTTCCGGGGAGGGAGTGGGCAATGCCACCCTCTCGGCGCGGCTGGCCGCGCGGGTGATTGCCGACGCGCTCAAAAGCGGGGACGTTTCGCGCGCGTCGCTTGAGCGCTACGAAAAAGAGCTCTGGAACGAGTTGGGGCCGGAGCTTTCCACCAGCTACAGGATGCAGCGCCTCGGCAAGGTGCACTGGATCGTCAATCGGGTGGTGCACAAGGCGATTACCGATCGGGAGTTCGCTAATTTCGTGTCGGCCAGCCTCTCGAACGAGGAGGCGAAGAAGACGTTTGCCAGCCCGCTGTTCTACCTCAAGCTGCTGCTGCCGTAAAGAAGATAAGGGGCGAAAGATGGGCAGCTTTTGATTATCCGGAGCAGTCAGGGACACGGTCGCAAAGGACGACCATTCTTTATCTGACGTCTTTGCTCGTTTTAGGCGTTTTTAGTGCAGCTCAGGCAGACGAGCAGAGAAACTTGTGCTGGAATGTTTTTCCGCTGAAGGGCTTTTTAGCACATGGATAGTTCAGGTATTCATAAAAAGGCCTCAACGGACGGACTGATGCTTCATCTCGCATCCGGCGGGCAGGTTATCCCAGCAGCCATTTCCATAGCGGCACGAACTTTATCTTTCCCTTGATGCCGAACCATTCGACGTCTTCCACCGCTTCATAATCCGAAGTGAGCACCAGCAAATCCTTGCATTTCAACTCAGCCGAAGCTTTCAGCAATGCCCGTACCTCGCGCTCGCGCACCTTCTGTTTGGACATATCGAAACATACTTGTATGAGTTGGCTCACCGCCCGATTCGTATAGATGACAAAATCAACTTCCTCGTTCTGCACATTATGCCAATAATAGAGCTTGAAGAATCCCTGTGATTCCAAGTATTTCAGGTGAACTGCGACAGCATTCTCATAGCGGCGACCTGTGTCGGGACTTAATTGGAAAGCCTTGGCCGAAATCAGCCCATTGTCGATACAATAGAGCTTCTTGTTCTCGCCGACCTGTTCGCGCATCTTGTAGGAAAAACGGCTGAGCGTGAAGAAGACGTAAGCCTCGGCCAGATAGCCAAGATAGCGCTGGACAGTGTGCACGCTCTTGCATTGACCGACTTGAGTCAACGAGGTGTAAGAAAACTCCTTAGCCGTGTTGGAAAGAAGGAATTGAGCCAGATCCACGATCCCCTGCGGGTTGCGGATTTTATAGCGGCGCAGGATGTCTTTGTAGATTATGGAGTCAAAGAGGTTGGAGAGATATTCCTTTCGATCCAGGTTTTTGACAAGAGGCTCAGGATAACCACCCTGCTCCAAGTATTCCTCCAATTTCTGCCGCTTCTCATTGTCTGTGAGTTCAGTGGATGTAGTAGCTTTGAGAAATTCTGAAAATGAGAAGGGGAACAGAACTACGGAAGTATGCCGGCCGGTGAGATGGGTAGCCAGTTCCCGGCTCAGAAGATGGGCGTTGCTGCCGGTGATGAAAAGACTGTAGCCCTGCCTTGAGAGGCGATTGGCAAACAATTCCCATTTAGGCAGGTTCTGGATTTCGTCTAATAGCAGGATTTTCGGATGATTGTAAACCGAGTCAACGGCGGCCAGAAGCTCATCGTAATCGCCCAAGAAGGCCAGCTTCTCGTCATCGAAATTTACATAACCCAAATCCTTGAAATCTGAAAGTTGATGAATGGCAAAGAAGGACTTGCCTACTCTTCTTGGGCCGATGATGACCTTGACTAAATCGCTGTTCTGCTGCTTGAGCTTCGCTTGCCGCTGGACATATCTCTCGGCCAGCCGTTTTTGAAGTTCGCGCTTTTGCAGAATGAGAGCGTCTCGGAGCATGTTTTCACAATAATATTATAATGCATAAAAGTTTATAATTCTGTGCATTATGATATTTCTGATGCAAACACTCCAATGAGAACAGGAGTTGGAGCGCCTGATGCCTCATCTCGCGTCCAGCGGACAAACAAGTGCGTCGCAACGCGCTTGTTGTCCATTTTTTCCAGCGGGAAAAAATATGGCGGACTGATGCCGCAAAAAACAGATGCGCGGCTTCGGGCCCGGTGGAACGATGCCACAGAAAAAGCCTACTCTTATGAGCAGTCAGGGACACGGTCGCATATCACGGCCCATTTGGCAAGCGCAGACATGGATTGCGCGGTTTTAAGCACATAAAACCGGATGCGCCCGTCGCTATCTCTTTGGTTCGGGTATTCGACGAGCCCGGGGCAAACTTCCAACTGGCCGACAACAGAATTGTTTTCGGCCAGTATGTCTAGGATGGCAGTGTGCTCGAGCCCGCATGCTTCAGATGCCACCCCGACGTCTGCTATTCGGACGACCCAATCACCCATCTGTTTCTTGTCGCCGACGTGCATCTCAGTGCAGCCGTATTGGGAGTAATTTATCGTCTGGTAACAGTATTTGTTCCACGAGCCGGTCGCTTCGCTGATATCCGACCCACTGGAAGTATTTCCACCCAAAGACCCGTCGCTGGCGATTGGTGTCGATCCCAAA
>JAHFEC010000120.1 GCA_023248665.1 Microcaldota archaeon
AAAATTCAAGGCGGCGCTTTGTAAATTCAATGCCTTGCTTATTTTTTCATTGAGGACGCCTGTTTCAATCGTTCCCTTCATGTTTTCCACTGGATCGAGATTCGGGACCCCTCCCACCGCTATCAAGCCGATGGGGGGCTCCAGCACCGTGGAAACTTCGTAAACCTTGGGAAGGCTGAAGCCATACGCGAATACCAGCAATACTGAAATGCAGAAAACAGAGGCGACAAAGCCCTTTCTTTTGAGGATGATCTTGACGTACTTGCTCAGATCGATCTCGTTGTTCTGAAACTCCGGGTCTGTCATGCAATCCTCCGTGTCGAGGGACCATGGTACTATCTTTGGGCTGAGCGAGACAAGCCGCTGCCGCGGCGGCTTGGGTCCGCGGGTTATTCCCGTTCCAGTAAAAATTCCTCCAAACTCATGGTTTGGATCTGGTCGGTTTTGAATCGCGACGAACTGATCACGGTGAGGCGTTCGGTCGGGAAAATACGGTGAAACCAGGCGAATTCCAGCGGCGTGGCTTGGCCGTGTTTGACTCCCAGAAATGTTTTTGGAGGAAGCACGAAATCAAGTTCGTGTTCCTTGCTTTGCCAGAATATCTTTTCCTCCGGCAACGGCTCGTTGTCGATCGCCGATCGCCGCCACAGCTCTTGAGCCACCGCCCATTCATACCACACGCCTTTTGTCGCGGCCGGCAAAGCGTTGAAATCCGCCACGGTGCGCAGTTGCGCGGGATGCCATGCGAGAGCCGCCAAGGTATTGCAGAATGGGAATTTGCAGGGCTTTCGGCGCAATTTCACGCCACGCGATGCGTCCCAAACATAGGTCGGCGTGATGCACATCAGATCGGTCAAAAGTTCAAGATAGCCCGCGGCCACGGTGTTGTTTCCCAGCCCCGCCTCGCGCGCCACCTTGGCCTGTCCGACCGGCGTGCCGCCGTAACGGAGCAGGCATTCAAGCACCGCCACAAGCGACGAGCGCTGCCGGCCGCTCGCCGCGCATTCTCCGTAAATCCAGTCCCTGACGATTTCCATCACATACTCCGGGATTCGCCCGGCGGCGATCTGCTGTTCAAGCTACAACAACGGCTCGGCACCGACCGGAGTGTCGGTGCCGGGGTTTTCATCCCGACTCCGTCGGGCTGAAAACCTCCATTTCAGGGTATGCACTTTCAAAAAATTCCTGGCACGGGGGCCCAAGACCCTTGACAAATGTTTACTCTAAGGTATACTATTACCGAACGGTAAACATGGATAAAACAGTATCAGCTTCCCGGCTGCTCAAGGAAATCGAAAAGCTTTTGCTGACCCAATTGCCCCAGGCCGAGCTTATAGAGTCGCGTCGCCAAGCCAAGTCGGGGCCGGCCACGGTCGATCTCTGGATAAAGGCCAAGATCGCTGGCTCGACCAAGATTTTCCTGTGCGAGGTGAGGTCCAAGGGCGAGCCGAAATATCTGTTCAATGCCATAGGCCAGCTCTCTCTGGCTGCCAGGCAGTTCCCCCGATCCTATCCGGTCGTGGTCGTGCCCAGTCTGTCGCGGGAAGGACGGCGGGTTCTGCGCGAGGCGGAGATGGGATTCATCACCCTGGACGGCGAGACCTGCCTTAAATTCGATGCCGTCTTCATAGAAAGATCCCACAAGTCGCAGCCCCAGGCGGGTTCGCAAGCCGTGAGAAGTCTTCTTGAGGCATCCGTTCCCAAGCGGAAGGGGCATTTTCTGAATTTCCCTTTCACCCCGAAAGCCTCCCGGGTTGTCCGGGCCTTTCTCCAGGAGCCCGACAAGTCTTGGACCATGCGTGCCCTCGCCGAGAAGGCGGACGTCGCGTTGCGGCTGGCGCTCAGGGTCATCAATACGCTCGATGAAAAGGGCTATGTCAAAAAGGAACGCGGAGCGACGCGCCTGCTCAAGCTCAAAGAGCTTCTGGAAGCCTGGGCCGTGGAATATCGGTTCCTGAAGGTCAATGAAGTGCGAGGCTTCTACTGCATGGCCCGCGACTTCACCGAGTTCGGAGGCCTTCTCAGAGGGCTTCCCCCTGCTTTGAAGGACAACTACTGCCTGACCATGTATGGCGGCGCCGCTCTGGTGGCTCCGTATCTGCGCTTCAATGCCAATTATCTTTTTGTGCGCGGCGATCTCGACGAATGGGCCCAAGCCCTGGACGCGCGGCCGGTCGTCTCCGGCCCCAATCTGTTTTTGGCCGGCCCGTTTGACGAGAGCGCCTTCTCGGGCCGGCGGGAAATACAGGGGATACAGGTGGCCTCCAATATCCAGCTTTACCTCGACCTCTACAACCTTAACGACCGCGCGCGCGAACAAGCCGAAGTTTTGTATAAACGGATCGCTCCAGCCAAGTCATGAAGCAGCCTCGAATAGACCAGGATTACGTCCCCGAAGTCACCGAGGCCTCCAAATCGGTCCTCTTGGAGACCATGACCCTGCTCGGAGAATATCGGGAGGCTGTCGTCCTGATTGGCGGATGGGCTCCCTACTTTCTGTTGGATGAATCCGGGAAGCAGGCCAAGCCATTCACGCACGCCGGCTCCATCGACATCGATCTCGCCGTCGATCCAGAGAAGATCACGGGGGAAGAATACAAGACGATCGTCCGCCTCATGCTGGGCCGAGGCTACAGCGCGGATCCCGAGTTGAAGTATCGCTTCAATCGGGCGCTGCCCGGACTGGCCGGACCCATTGGCGTGGACTTCATGACGGCCCAGCCGCCGTCAGGCCAAGGTCGCGGCCACCGCCATAGAAAAGTCCAATACAACCTGCCGGCTCGGGCGACGGCTTTTCTTGAAATGGCCTTCCAATGGAACCAGCCCTTGAAAATGTCCGGCGAGCTCCCGCTGAAGGGAGGCCCTGTTTCCGCGAGCTTCAAACTGGCCTCGCTGCCGGCCATGTTCGGGCTTAAAGGCCTGGCGCTCGGCTCTCGTTACAAAGAAAAAGACGCCTACGATATCTACGCCCTGGCGCGATACTACGGCGGCGGCATCCAGACGGTGATCGACCTTCTGAAACCCCATCTCGGAGATGCGGGGTTGAAGAAAGGGCTTTTGTGCATCCGGGAGAAGTTCAAGCATGACAAAGATGCCGGCCCGGCATGGGTCGCCAATTTTTTCTCGGAGCTGGACGAAGAGGCTCGCGCCGGAATCATGCAGGATTCATTCCAAACGATGGACCGCGTTCTTTGTGGGTGTGGTTTTTAACCTGAAAAGTTCAGTTGACCGCACCTATAGATAATCCCGTGACAGAGGATTATCGCCACTATATAATACAATCGTGAAAAGAGGGGGCGGCTCAATGAACAAGAACAACTTTGACAGACTGGTCGCGGGCGTTGAGGAGTTCACGCCGGAGGTGGATGGCAAGGACAGGCGCTGGGCCTTCTTCCTTAAAGAGGGGCGCCGCTGGACGCGGCTGCATGT
>JAHFEC010000121.1 GCA_023248665.1 Microcaldota archaeon
AGGAACGGCATGCCGGGCGCCATCTCCGAGAAGTGGATGAGCCCGAGCTGCTGGCCGACTTTGCGGTGGTCGCGCTTCTCGGCCTCCTCGATGCGCATGAGATGCTCGGAGAGCTTCTTCTCATCGTCAAAGCCGATGCCGTAAATCCTCTGCAACTGGTCGTTCTTGGCATCGGCCCGCCAGTAGGCGCCCGCCACTTTCACGAGCTTGAAGGCCTTGATCCGGCCAGTGGAAGGCACGTGCGGGCCCGCGCACAGGTCGAAGAAACCCTTGTTGTAATAGACTGAAACGGCATCGCCTTCGATGCCCTCGATGAGCTCGCGCTTGTAGACGTTGGCGGGGTAGAGGGTGAGGGCTTTTGCCTTGGGCATTTCCACCCGCTCGAAGGGCTGGTCCTCGGAAACGACGTTCTTCATCTCGGCCTCGATTTTTGCCAGATCTTCGGGCGAGAGCGGCGGGATGCCGCCGATGTCGTAATAGAAACCTTCATCCACCACGGGACCGATGGCGAGTTTGGCATCCGGGAAAAGGCGCAGGACGGCCTGCGCCATCACGTGCGCGCAAGAATGGCGGAACACGCCCAACCCTTCGGGCGAATCGGCTTTCAGGAGGACCAGCTTGGCCGGTCCGGTGATATTGTGCGAAAGGTCGACCATCCGGCCGTCGAGCTTGGCCGCGATGACCACTTGGGCCAGCTTCGGGCCGATGAGCTTGGCGGCGTCGAGCACGGTGGCGCCTTCCGGCACGTGCAGGGCTTTGCCATCCGGCAATGTGAGGATGATATCAGTCATGTTCTCCTATTCTCGACTGAGGATTAAAAAGATGCGCAATGGGAACTCACGTACATATAAAAACATCGTTTAGTACATTTAATCATGCGTGCCGTCAGACAAGACCCGTTTCAAGCCCCGGTCATCCCTCTTCGCAAGCCCCCGGCCTATCGTCCGCTCCACGATTCGGTATGCCAAACGCCTTTTTTTGTCCATATCTTTTCCCGCGGACACGAATACGGGAGAGACTATCAGTTTGTTTTTAGCATGCATAACGATGTCGCCGATATGTCGGATATAATGCCATGGACCATGGTATGGGTCGCCACCAAGAGAATACCGATAATCTTTTCAGCCCAAGAAACCTTTCCCGAAAAGCTATATGATCAGATCGGCCGGCTGGACTATTCGATGTATGGGCATACGGCCATGATAACATACGACGTCGATCCGAAAGCCGATCTGGAAGCGGTCCGGGGGCTCGGATACTATCTTGAGTCGCTCGTCACCCACGATCTGATAAAACACGGGATTGCCTCCATCTCGACCACCAGCAAACCTTCGATTGAGCGAGCCGGCCAAATCCGGCGGGTCGGCCTTGAAATAGACAAGTATACCGATATCCGGACTTGGATCTGTCGCATGGGCATGGGCGTGAGACGGATCGCGGACCGCTACCGACGGCTGAGCCTCGGGAAGGTCCGGCCGGAGGAAAAAATGGCGGCTCTCCAAGAACAGGAAGCGATTACCTGAACAGCCACGGCAGGAAATTGATCACGAAGGCGATGAGCACGCTCCAGCCGATCGCCTGCGCGACGAGTTTTGAGCCCACCATGTTCTCCGCCAGCCGGTAGCCGTCGGCGAGCTGGATGGGCAGGAGATTGACCATGCCCACGAGAAGGTTCAGGGCGAACGCCAGCCCGAGCGTGCGCAGGATGAAACCGAGCCATTCGAATCCGGGCGAATACTGGAACTTGAAGCCCTCGCCGTAGGCGCCCACGTAATCCATCTGGATGCCGATTTTTCCCTGCGCATTGGTGGGGCGCACGAACTGGCCCATGCTGGTATTGACGCTCAGGGAAGAGTTCGGAGCAAACGTGTTGTTGCCCGGCAGAAGCGGCTGGCCGTCGATGGAATAGACGATGGCGCCTTCGGGCAGAGGCCCGGAGAGCACGCGCCATCCCTCGAGGCGCATCGGCGTGGTGGCTGCGAGCAGGGCCATCATGAGCATGAAAAGCAGCAGGCAGGTGATCAGGTTAGCGGCCACGCCGGCCACCATGACGCGGTTGGCCTCAGCTTTCGGAACCTTGTCCAGCTCTTTCTCGTCCGGCTCAACGAACGCGCCGAATGGCAGCACGCCGAAGAGCACCACGCCGGCGGAATCGAGGCGGATCTTGCTGACGCGCGCAAGCAGGCCGTGCGACATCTCGTGCACCACGAGCACGATCGCCAGCGCGAGGATGCCCTCGAAAAGGGGGATGGTCACGCCCGGGATGATGGGGGAGCCGCCCGGCGCCGGCGCCGGCGCGCTCGAATCCTTCACGCCCGTGACGATGGAAATGATGATGGAGCCGAGCTTGAAGAGTATGGCCGGCAGGATCATGGCGGCGTATGCGAGGATGGACAGGGTGGTGACGGCCGCGAGCCCCCCGGCGACGAGGATGACGAGCATGAGAACGGTGAACACGGTCAGGCGCACGGGCGAGCCGGCGATCGAACCGTTAAAGAGCGCGGTGCCAAGGAATCCCAGCGAGTCCAGACCCGCCTTGGCCTGCGAGGTCGCCGAGCTGATGTCGCTGACGGCGGTCGGGCTGTTCTGGCTGATCATGCCCACCACGATGCCCACGGCCATCTGCGAGAGCAGGAGCGAGAAGAGCAGGAGCAGCGGGATGCCGGCCCCGTAGAGCAGGACCAGCTTGGCCGGTTGGCGCGATTTCTTGCCCAAAAGGAAATACCCGCACAACCCGTATCCGAGCACGAGGCCCAAATCGGCGAGCACGTTCCACACAATCGCGTATCGTTGCGCCTGCCGGTCAATCCAGTCCAGCGTGTGCCGGTCCTTGAACATGATCAGGCCGTAGAATCCGTCCCAGCCCATCCAGCCGCGCATGATTTCCCCGCCGAGCACGAGCAAGATGAGGGTGAGGGTGAGCTTGAGCACCACCGGCAGGACGAGCGCCTTGTCCCAGACCGAGGCGAAAAGAAAGACGAGCAAGAGGGCGAAAATAGCCAAGGCCGACCAGCGCGCGGCATCGCTTTTTGGAGCGAGTTTTGAGATGGCCACGCGCATGGGCTTGGAAATGTCGGGAAAACCGCCGGACGGCTCACCGGCCTTCGCAGATTTCTGCGAGCCGCTCGCGTGTTTTGGCTTAGCCTCGTGGCTGGGTTTGGGACTCATCGTAATACCACCAACACAATGCATAAAAGGGTTGATGCCGGATGAATAAAGAGTAAATGATTTGGAGAAGGCGATATTGCAAGAACGGCATCGTGCAGATACGGTGCAAGAACGGCATTATACAGAGATGGCGTGGGAACGGCATCATGGCCGTTATCGACTTTGAGCGGGCTGATCACATGGATTGCGAGGTTTGCGGGGCCGAAGAAGCCCAGTTCGTGACAATCATCGAGGGTGCGCGGCTCAAAACCTGCTCGGTCT
>JAHFEC010000122.1 GCA_023248665.1 Microcaldota archaeon
CCGCGAGCACGAATAGAAGAATGTCGTGGAGTGTCTCCCCAATTGAAAACTAGGCATGGAAAAGATAAAAAAGGTGAAACACGTGTAAAATGCCTCACCGTCGGTTCTTCATAGAAGAGAAAAATTGTCGAGGCCTTTTTTCCTCACAGTCCGGCGTAGTCCGAGGCCTTTTTCCCGGGCGCGAAGAATTTCCCCGACGGGGCGAGCACGGGCAGGTCCAGCTCGGACGCGACGCGCAAGAGCTCGCTGGCATCCACCCACCGCTCGACTTTTGCGAACGGGACAAGGCCGACCGGAGTTTTCTCCTTCACGATTTTGAATTCCAGCTTCTGGAGCATGGAGGAATGCCGCACCTCAATGTCGGCCTTCCCTTCCGTCAGAAGCTTCTCGCGCAAGTGCGAGCGGGTCGGCGTTGAAGTATCCGTGCTCATGCAAAAACCATCCCGGCCCAATCCGCCCCCGAATACGCAAATATCGGCCGAATCCGCTCTCGTTCATCTGCTATTTCAGCCGAATCCGCCCTCGAACACGTACACAACAAAAACGGTGGTGCCGGTGTCGTCCTTCTCCTTCTTTATCTCCGGGCGCAGGCCGTTCTTGGAGGCCTTCTCGGCCTCTTCCTTGGCTGCCACTTCATAGGGCGTGACGAAGATCACCCGCTTGCCCGCGCGTACGCTGCGGTTCGTCCCGCCGGCCGGACCCCGTCTTCCCGCCCCGGGCTTTCCCGGGCCTGAACCGTATGGCATGCGAATGCATCGAAGGATATGTTTATATTCGATTTTATTCGTGCCCGAGCTTATCTTGCGCGCGGCCGCGAAACCTGCTTTTATAAAGCGTCTCTTCGTAGGCTCTAGAGTCGAGTGGGGCCTCGACGGTTGGTTTTGATGTCCAAATTCAAGTTCAAGTCCACGGCCGAAATTCCGGTTCCCAAGAGCCTGGTCGAGCAGGTCATCGGGCAGGACCGGGCTGTGGCCATCGTCCGGAAGGCGGCCAAGCAGCGCCGCCACGTGCTCATGGTCGGCAATCCGGGCACCGGCAAATCCATGCTTGCGCAGGCCATGGCCGAGCTCATGCCGGTCACGGCCCTCCAGGATGTGCTCGTCCAGCAGAACCCCAACGACGAGAACAAGCCGCTCGTGCGCGTCGTGTCCACCAACCCGACCGCAGAGGAGCTCAAGAAGGACCCCGCGCTCGCGTCCATGTACGCGCAGTATTCGCAGCAGATGAAGTTCATGGCCGCGCGCCGGAAGGCGGAGGGGCCGGAGCCGGAGAATGTGCCCGGCGGGCTGTCGTCCAAGCCGCCCGAGCAGCCGGGGCAGGGGCGCATGCTTATCCAGAGCGTCAAGAGCCGCAATTTCATCACCTCGTCCAAGGGCCCGTCCCCCGCGCTCGTTTTCCTCTTCGGTTTCATGGTGCTCATGACCGTTCTCTATTTCTCGGGCATGTTCAGCCCGGACAGCAACAACATGGACAAATGGTGGTTCGTGCTCGCCGCGGTGGGCCTGTTCGTTTTCCTGTTCATCGCCTGGCGCTTCACCAACACGCTGGGCAAGCGCATGGGCATCACCGACGTGGCCGAGCCGAAGCTCGTGGTGGACAATTCCGGGCGCACCACGGCGCCGTTCGTGGACGCCACCGGCAACAAGGCCGGCGCGCTCTTGGGCGACGTGCGCCACGACCCGCTCCAGTCCGGCGGCTTCGGCACGCCAGCCCACCTGCGCGTCGAGTCCGGCGCGATCCACCGCGCCAACAAGGGCGTGCTCTTCATCGACGAGGTGTCGTCGCTGAAGATGCGCAGCCAGCAGGAGATCCTCACTGCCATGCAGGAGAAGAAGTATTCCATCACCGGCCAGTCCGAGATGAGCTCGGGCGCCATCGTCAAGACCGAATCCGTCCCCTGCGATTTCACCCTCGTGGCCGCGGGCAACATGATCGACATGCGCGCCATGCACCCGGCCCTGCGCAGCCGCATCCGGGGCTCGGGCTACGAGGTGTACATGGACGACACCATGGCCGACACGCCCGCGAACGAGGAGAAGCTCGTGCAGTTCGTGGCGCAGGAAGTGACCAAGGACAACAAGATCCCCCATTTTTCGCCCGACGCGGTGGAGGAGATCGTCAACGAGGCGAGGCGAAAGGCCGGCCGCAAGAGCCGTTTCACCCTCAACATGCGCGAACTGGGCGGCCTCGTGCGCGCGGCCGGGGACATCGCGCGCGAAGAGAACGCCCCGCTCGTCCTCTCCGACCACGTGCGCCGGGCGCGCCGGCTCGCGCAGACCATGGAGCAGCAGATCAGCACGCGCTACATCGAATACAAGAAGGATTACGAGGTGTTCTCCACCTCCGGTTTCTCGGTCGGCAAGGTGAACGGCCTGGCGGTGCTGGGCGACGGCTCGTCCGGCCTCGTGCTGCCCATCGTGGCCGAGGTGACGCCGGCCGCCAGCAAGAATGAGGGCAAGCTGATCGCCACCGGCAAACTGGGCTCCATCGCCAAGGAGGCGGTCGAGAACGTGTCGGCCATCATCAAGAAGCACATCGGCCGCGACGTGTCCTCCTACGACGTGCACGTGCAGTTCTTGCAGACCTACGAGGGCGTGGAAGGCGATTCGGCCTCCATCTCGATCGCGCTGGCCATGCTCTCCGCGATGGAGAACATCCCCATCCGCCAGGACATCGCCATGACCGGCTCGCTCTCCGTGCGCGGCGCGGTGCTGCCCATCGGGGGCGTGACGGCCAAGACGGAAGCCGCGATCGAGTCCGGCATGAAGGAGATGATCGTGCCCCGCAAGAACTTCGACGACATCTACCTCTCGCCCCAGATGAAGGGCAAGATCCAGATCCATCCCGTGGACAACATGGTGGAAGTGCTCCGCCTCGCGCTCAAAGACGGGCCGGCCAAGAAGCGGCTGATCCACAAGATAAAAGGCATGCTCAAGTAAGTAAAAGGGATTCAAGCAAGGAAAAAATCCGGCATGATTTCGCATGCGGATCGGATTACTATGGAAAACACGCAATCAAAAATCAAAAAACACATCCTTGCGCTGGATGCCGCCCCTCTTTTTTCCGGCACGCCGCTTGACCCCGTCATCGGGGTGAAACGCAAGATGATCGGGCGCGTGGGGCCTTATTTCTCCTCCGCCATCGGCCTCTCGCATGAGGAGATCCTCTCCGAGCTCTCTTTCCTGGGTCTGGGCAAGGAGCCGCTGGACGCGCTCGAACTCCATGTCGCGCAATTGCCTCCGGGCGGCCGGCTTAACCCCCATTTCCACGAGCACGGAGACGAGATATATTTCGTCATCTCTGGGCATGGCGTCATGAAGCTGGGTTCCGTGCGCAAAAACAGGGACGGCACGTCCACCTGCGATTTCTCGTCCAAGAAGCAGGCCGACCTGAGGCCGGGCGACACCCTCATCGTGCGCGCCCGCGAG
>JAHFEC010000042.1 GCA_023248665.1 Microcaldota archaeon
TTTTGATCGGTTCCATGGAAGCACGCGACAAGAGGCTCGTATGGGAAGGATATAAAGGTTGACGAAAAAAGTACGTGTTTAGCTGACCTCGACCGAAAGAAGCAAATATCTTTTCCTCGTTAAAGCCCCGGCGACAATGTGGATGACGATGGGCTAATGCAAAGGGTGGCCCAGCTCGAAAAGGAGAATAAGGAGCTGCGGCAGCTGGTGGTTCAGCTCCAGCAGAAGATTTTGGAGCTGGAGGCTAAGCTCCTGCTCTATGAGAATCCAAACACCCCTTCCTCAAAGAAGAGGTTCAGGGAAAAGAAAGATGATGAGGGCGAAAAACCAAAGGGCCGCCCCCCTGGGGCGGAAGGCTCCACCCGCCCCACTCCGGAGCCGACGGAAACTATTGAGGCAAAAGAAGACAAATGCCCCTATTGCCATTCCCTTCTTGGCTTGCCTGCTTTTATTGAGTCCAAAGTCATCGAAGAGCTTCCGGCACCAGTGGCGCTGAGAATAATCCGGTTCCTCATTGCCCATTACGACTGCCGCTGCGGGCGGCATGTGGTGGCTCGGCATCCTGATTTGCCAACCGGGGGCCGTTTCGGCCCCCAGATGCTGTCCGAGATAGCCCATCTGCGGATGGAAGACCGCCTGCCCTTCCGAAAGATACAACGCTCGCTTCTGCGCCGCCATGGGGTGCTCATCACTCCCGCCACCATGCTCCATGTGGCGGAGAGAGTGGCAGATTCCCTCACCCCTGAATATGAACGACTAATCAAAATAATCAGGGCTGCCTCCGTAGCCTATTGTGACGAGACCACCTTCAGGGTGGATGGGAAGGACTGGTATCTTTGGGTGTTCAGCGACGGCATCCATACAATCTTCGTGCTGCGCGACAGCCGCAGCGGCACCATGGTGGATGAGATACTTGGAACTGATTTCAAGGGAGTCATTGTTTCAGACGGCTATGCCGTGTATGGGAACCGCGGACTTCACCAGCGCTGCTGGGCCCACCTCATCCGGGAATTGAAATTTGCCGTAGAATCAGAACCAAAACTGTCCGGCTTCCTTGATGATCTCCGAGATATTTTCCACCGGACCAAGGAGAAAATCATCGGAAACCCCCCTCTGGTTGAGCGCCGGAGCATCCGGCGCGGAATGGAAGAGGAATTACGACAGATGCTTGACTGCGCCAGCTCTCATCTCTCACTCAGGAAATTTTGCACCTATCTTGAGAATGGGATGGCAGATTGGATGACATTTGTTGAGCACTCTGGAGTAGAACCAACCAATAATACCGCAGAGTTGGCTCTGAGGGAACATGTGGTGATGCGCCGCATCATCGGCACCCTGCGGGGGGCGCAGGGTGCCCGCACCCACTCCGTGCTCTCCTCTGTCCTGACTACTTGGAGGCTGGAGGGAAGGGATACGAGCGATCGGTTAGCGCGGGCTGTCGTTGGCTAAACACATACTTGGATGCAAACCGATTTATAATCCCTAAGTCCTAGTTATGGCCATGAGTGATTATTCAACCCCGAAAGGGATGCGGGATTTCTTTGGCGCGACCATGCTTTTGCGCCAGAAGATGGTTTCCACCATCGATAGCGTGTACAAGGCGTGGGGCTACCAGCCGCTCTCTACGCCGGCGATGGAATCCGTGCAGACTCTCAATGCGAAGGCCGGAACCGGGCGGGTAGTGGCCGGGAACGGCGAGCCCGCGCGCAGCGGCGGCTCATCCGCGCCGTCGGTTGCCGGCACTGAAATCGCGGGCCAGCTTTTCAAAATCGAGGAGAGCGACCTCGCCCTGCGCTTTGATTTGACCGTGCCGCTCGCGCGCTTCGCGGCCAATTCCTCCATGCCCAAGCCCTACAAGAGATACGCCATCGCACCGGTCTGGCGAAGGGAAGAGCCGCAAAAGGGGAGGTTTCGCGAATTCCTGCAGGCCGACGCCGACATCATCGGCACGCCGTCCATGCGCGCCGAGGCCGAACTGCTGGCCATGGCCTCCGACGCGCTCGTGAAATTGGGATTTGAGGATTTCACCATCCTTTTGAGCAACCGAAAAATCCTCTCCGCCATCGTAAAGAAGCTCGAAATCCGGGACGAGACCGGCGTGCTGCGCGCCTTGGACAAGCTGGACAAGATCGGGCCGGACGGCGTGCGCGAAGAGCTGGCCAGATTGGGGCTGGACAAGAACCAGGCCGAGGCCATCCTCAAAATCATCTCAAGGAAAGGCGGCGAGTCCAACGAAAAAATCCTCAAGAGCCTCGACGCCTATTCCGAGGAGGGCGCCAGCGAGCTGGAGCAGATTCTGGATTTCCTCAAGCCGTACGCTCTTTCGGGCGAGCGCGTGCGCATCGATCCCTCGCTCGTGCGCGGGTTGGGCTATTACACCGGCCCAATCTTCGAGATAAAAGCCTCGGACGAGATCGGCTCGGTGGCCGGCGGCGGGCGCTACGACAATCTGCTCGGAATATACGGGCAGGCCGACTGCGCGGTGGGCATCAGCCTCGGCATCGAGCGCCTCATCGCCTTGCAGGAAGGGAAGATAAAGGACGGGAAAAAAGCCCGCGCGTCCAGCACGGACGTCCTTATCGTCGCGATCGACGAATCATGCTATCCCAAAGCCGTCGAGCTGGCCTCGGCGCTTCGCGCCTCCGGCCTGTCGGTCCAGACCGACCTCAACGAGCGGAACATGCGCAAGCAGCTGGATTACGCCAACGCGCTGGGGATCCCGTTCGCGCTCATCGTGGGCAAGAAGGAGATCGAATCCGGCGAATACATGCTCAAGGATTTGGGCACCGGAGAGCAGGAGGAATTCCCGCCGGAGCAGATCGCCAAACAGATCATCGAAAGCACCCGTGCCAAGTAAGAAGGCTCCATCATGGAAAAAAAACCCGATCCGCTCACGTCCATCCTCGAGGCCCTGCGCGAAGGGACGCCCTTGGTCATACTCGACGATCCGGGGCGCGAGGGCGAAGCCGATCTCATCCTGCACGCGAGCTTCCTGACGCCCAAGAACGTCGGCCTTCTGAGGGCCCGGGCCGGCGGGCTGGTCTGCTTGGGCATGGACATGGCCACGGCCGGCGCCCTGCAAATCCCGTTTGCGGCCGATCTGCTGCGCCAGAGCGCCTCGCCGACATTGCGCGCGCTGGCCCTGTCCCGCGCGCCGTACGGCGATCCGTCCGCTTTCTCGGTCTGGGTCAACCACAAGAGCACGTTTACCGGCATCACGGATGAGGACCGCAGCAAGACCATCCTCGCTTTCGAGAAAATGGTGCGCGAGAGCGTGCCACGCCAAAATAAAGGGAAAGCCGGCGAGACGGCATCTCCCGTTTCCATCCGCCGCGCGGGCGAAGCGAAATCCGGCGAATCCATCTCCGAGCGTTTTGTCAAGGAGTTCTACTCGCCGGGGCACGTGCCCCTCCTCATCGCGCGCGAGCTCTCCGTCCGGCAGGGGCATACCGATTTCGGCCTCGCGCTGGCCCGCCGTGCCGGCATGAGCCCGGCCGTGGTGATGTGCGAGATGCTTGGCGACGACTCGAAGGCCCTCCCGTGGGCCGACGCCCGCCGCCTCGCCCGGGAGAACGGCTGGCCGTCCGTCGACGGACAAACATTATTGAACCTCTTGGGCGTGAAAAAGAACGAGGGCGGGCCAACGATGAACGGGGACGGGCCCGCGGCCCGCCCGAAAAGGGGGACGTCCTAAAATGAAAACCATCTCCAAACCCAAAATAGGCATTGTGGACACCACGTTCTCGACAGTGGACATGGGAGCCATGGCCCTAGACGAACTGAAGAAGAATTACCCGCAAATCAAAGTCCTGCGCCATACCGTGCCGGGTTTCAAAGATCTCGCCGTCGAATGCCAGCGTTTGCTTAAAAATGAGAAATGCGACATCGCGCTGGCGCTGGGCATGGTGGGGGGCGCGCCGATCGACACCCAATGTGCGCACGAAGCGAGCCTGGGAATCCAGATGGCCAAGATGAACGCCGGCAAACACATCCTTGAGGTATTCGTTCATATGAACGAATCAGAGCGCGCGGACGGCTCGATTGACGAAGCAGACCTGCTCGCGCTTACCCAAGACCGCACCCGAAAGCACGTGCATAATGCCGTCTGGCTGGTGTGCGACCCGGACAAGCTCATCAAGCGGGCTGGAACCGGAAGACGACAGGGAAGACAGGACGTTGGAGGCATAAAATCATGACCAAATCCATTGCCATTATCGTCGCCGACTTCAACAACGAGATCACCGGCCGGATGCTCGCGCAGGCCGAAGAGGAGGCCCAAAAGGCCGGCGCAAACGTGGCCAAGGTGGCGCACGTGCCCGGCACCTATGATATGCCGCTCATCGTGGCCACCCTTCTTGAGCGCGAAGACGTGGATGCGGCCGTGGCGCTCGGGGCGGTCATTAAAGGGGAGACCGGCCACGACGAAGTAGTCGTGCGCGTCTGCGCCAAGCAATTGAGCGACCTGTCCATCGAGTTCGGCAAGCCGGTCGGCATGGGCATCATCGGGCCGGGCGCCACCCATGCGCATGCGCAGGCCCGGGCGGACGGATATGCAAAGCGCGCGGTTCAGGCCGCGCTCAAACTCATCGACGCGCAGTCGGGGGCGCAGGAAGAATGAAAACGAGCAAGAAAAACAGCCCGCCCGCGCGTCCGCTCGAAGTCGGCCAGTCTGCGAGCCGGTCCGTGGGCGACTGCGGCCAGCCGAATTCGCACTTGGTGCGCGTGGCCAAGACCGTATTGCCTACAAAATACGGCAAGTTCAATCTCTGGGCCTATCAGGAGAAGAGCGGCCCCACCCATCTGGCCCTCTTCGTCGGCGAAGTCAACGGGGCCGAGCGCGTGCCCGTGCGCCTGCATTCCGAATGCGTCACCGGCGACGCGCTCGGTTCCTTGCGCTGTGATTGCGGGCCCCAGTTGGAGAAAGCCATGCGCCAGCTTGCGGCCGGCGGGCTGGGCGTGCTCATCCACCTCGACCAGGAGGGCCGCGGCATCGGGCTGGCGAACAAGATGAAAGCCTATGCCCTCCAAGACCAGGGACACGACACCGTGGAGGCCAACCTGCTTCTGGGGTTCGCCGAGGACAAGCGGGATTATTCGTCCGCCGCCTGCATCCTGCGCGACCTCGGGGTGAAATCTGCCCTCCTGCTCACCAACAACCCCAAGAAAATCGAGGGGCTGGAAAAATGCGGGATCAAGGTCGAGGGCCGCCTGCCGCTCCTGACGAGCCGCAATCCGCACAACGAGCGCTATCTGGCCACCAAGAAGAAGAAGATGCATCATTGGATAGATTAAAAGCAAAATCCGGCTTAAAACACAAAATCCGGCCCGGACCCCTTGCGGATAGGCTAAAAAATCTTGCGCTGGTGCCTCTAGCGATTGATATGCCTAGTCCATCCGCCCCGGCCCATTGGTCTGATTTCGACGCCTCGTGCATGCGCCGGGCCATCGAGCTTTCGGTCCAGGGAAGGCCTTCGCCGAATCCCTACGTGGGCGCGCTCATCGCCAAGGGCGGGAAAATCCTCGGCGAAGGATACCATGCCCGCGCAGGCGAGGCCCATGCGGAGGCGGCGGCCATCTGCGACGTGCGTAAAAAACACGGCGCAGGCGCGTCTGCCCTCCTTCGCGGCTCCACGCTCTACGTGACATTGGAGCCGTGCGCTCACCACGGCCGCACGCCGCCCTGCACCGGGGCCATCCTTGCCAACAAGATAAAAGAGGTCGTCTTTGCCATGCACGACCCCGACAAGTCCGTGCGCGGCGGGGGCGCGAAAATCCTCGCGCGGGCGGGCGTGCGCGTGCGCTCCGGACTTTTCTGCGATTCGGCCTGCGCCATCAACGCGGCCTTCATCTCGCGCGCCGAGCGCGCCCGGCCATTCCTGACGCTCAAGATGGCCATGAGCCTCGACGGCAAGAGCGCCACGCGCGAAGGCGATTCGAGGTGGATCAGTTCGGAGAAATCCCGCGAGCTGGTCCATCTCATGCGCGGCAAATGCGGCGCCATCCTCGTCGGCGCGGGGACGGTGGCCAAGGACGACCCTCTTCTTACGGCCCGGATCAAAGAGGCCACGCACGGCCGATCGGGCCTCCTGTCCCATTCCGTCGGAGCGGGGCATGGCGGCTCGGGCTTCTCTTCGCATTCCATTGTCCCGTTCGGCCTGGTCGCCGACCCGCTTCGCGTCATCGCGGACGGCGAGCTGGAGATTCCGCTCGACGCCAAGGTGCTCAAGGACGACAACTGCCTCATCGCCACCACTCGGGCAAAAGGGCGGGCGAGTTTGGCGAAAATAAAAAAACTCCGGTCGCTGGGTGCCGACGTGCTCCAATGCCCGGCCCGCTCGCCGGGGCGCGTGGATTTGCGTTTCCTTCTTAAACACCTCGGGGAGCGGGGCATCAACCATGTCGTCTGCGAGGGCGGGCCGGAGCTGGCGGGCCAACTCCTCTCGCAGAAGCTCCTCGACGAGGTCCTGCTTTTCATCGCCCCGAAAATAGTGGGCGCACGCGCGGCCCCCGGTCCGGTCGGCGGAGAGGGGGCGCGCCGGATGGCCGACGCCGCGCCCGGCGAACTGGCCGCCGTCTATCCCGTCGGCGGGGACGTGCTGGTCTGCGCGCACGTGGGCCCATTCGCGCGCAAATTCCCCAAGCGGATACTGGGGCCGGTCTGGCCGAAATATCCTTAGGCGACTGGGCGGTCTTGCGACCCTCCGGTTTCACGGCGCGGGCTCATGAATATAAATATCAACCGGCTCCTTTATCTCATAGACTTTATTTCATGCATCCGTGATTCTTATGGCCGACATGCACAAGTTCGAAGCCCTCAAGCACGATGTGCTCCGCCACGGCGGGTTCTACCTGCATTTCTATTTCGACATGCACGCGTCCGACCCGACCGCCCTCCAGAACATCATGGTGGGGTTCGTGGGCAAGCTCACCAACGAGGAGGGCGTGCGCCTCGCCGTCGGCGAGGTGGACGAGCCGCTCAAGCGGGACGAGCTTTATTCCACCACGGCCAAGGTGAGCATGCTGGTGAGCGACCTGCCCACGCTTGCGAAGCTCGTGATGAATTACGCTCCCATCGGCATCGAGCTGGAGGAGCCGCTCGAGGCCAGGGTAACGGCCGGCGAGCTGCAGACCGCGCTCATGAACGTCTCGGCAATCACGCAGGATTTCACCCGCCACATCCTGACCACCACGCTCAATCCCGAGGAGAAAATCCATTTCCAGAACCAGATGGCCCGCCGTGCCGAGCTGGGCAAGCGCCTGCTCTCTAACAAGGAGGCGGATCCGAAAAAGGGCAACCAAACGGCTGGCGCATCCGCCCAAAATCCGCAGAAACCGCCCGAAACGAAAGCTTAGCCGTTAAAATCTATGCGCGCAAGGTATCCCCATGAGCCTCCTGTTCCCGAAAGTCACCTCTGGCATCCCGGGCATGGACGATATGCTGGGCGGCGGATACACCAAGAACAGCATCGTGACCTTGGCCGGCAGCACCGGCTCGGGCCGGACCACCTTCGCCACCCAATTCCTCGTGCAGGGCTACCGGCAGAACAAGGAGCCCGGCCTCTACCTCTCCTTCGACGAGCCGAAATTCTCCATTTTCGCCAACCTGGGCGGGTACAACTGGGACCTGCCCGATCTCGAGCGCGAGAAGCACGTCGTGTTCATCGAATACCCGCACAACGAGCTGGGCGATTTCATGGCGCAGGAGGGCTCGCTTCTCGAGCTCATCGACACGCTGGGCGTCGAGCGCGTGGTCTTCGACTCCATCACCCCGCTGGCCCTTCTCTCGGAAGGCGACGCCCGCCGGCGCGAGCTGACCAAGCTGGTCAATACCATCCGCCGCTGGGGCGTCACCGCGCTCATCCTCGCCGAAGATATGCACGGCTCTCCGGGCGAAATCCCGCGCACCACGGTCGGCATCGAGGCGCTGACGGATGGATTCATCCATCTGGGCTGGGCGCACGACGGCTCGCGGCGCAGCCGGACGCTTGAAATCGTCAAGATGCGCGGCAGCGCGCATGAACACGTCCTGCGCCCGGCGTTCATCAGCGAGCGCGGTTTCAGCCTCGTCATGGAAAAACCGGCCGCCCCCGTCTCCTCGCCGCTTGGCGATGCACCCTCGCAGAATTCGGCCAAGCACGCTTCTCCGCCTTCTTCCGCCAAATCTTATTCTTCTTCTTCCAAACCGCCCGTCTCTTCTTCTTCCAAGAGTTCTCATTCTTTCGGCACGCCGGCCATACGCCCCATTTCCAAGTCCGGTTCTTCGCTTTCGACGGCCAAGAAGTAAGAAGTAATATAAATCGCGCCCGCGTCCATCTGCCTGTCAGCGGGGCTTGCCAGACGGGCGGGCTCCCAAAGCCTGCAATCCGGAGGGATGGAATGGGAAAATACTATGATGTTATCTCGGGTCTCAAGCTCGCGTTCAGCCGCTTCACCGACCGCGAACTGCTCAAGTGGTCCGTATTCCAGTTCATCGGCAATCTCGTCTTGGGATTTGTGCTGGGCCTTTCGCTGGCCGTCCTGCTCGTCACCCTTCTTCCGAGCGCATTGACGGTGGCGGGCGCCCCCGCCCCGGACCCCTCCTTTCTGGTCGCGCTGATCCTCAATGCCGGCGCCGGCATCGTATTCGCGTTCATCCTGCTCTTCGCGGTCTGGCTGGTCCTCGTCACGCTCTGGTCGCTTTATACCACGATGTTCATGGCGCGCGCGGCCATGGGCCTCTGCGGCATATATACCCCGCCCAAGCCCCAGCGCCTGCTGGACCTGTTCGTGCTTGACATCCGCACGGCTCTGCTGTCCATCGGATGCTGGTACGACAAGAAACTGCTTGTGCCTGCGGCCGTCGCGCTCGCGCTGGCCGTCATCGCGGGCGCGGTCGGCGTCATCATGGGCAATCCCTCCATCGAATCGCTCGCCGCCCCCTTGGGCGTGCTCATGGTGCTGCTCTGGGCCCTAGGGGCGTTTGTCCATGCCATCCGCACGACGTTCGCGTGTTACCTGTTCTTCCGCGGCGACGGGAGCGAAGGCGGGATGCCCCGCAAGTCCTATGACTTGGTGGCAGGCCAGACCTTGGAGGTCGCCCTCGCCATTTTGGCCGGTTCGATTCTTGTCAGCGCCGTGATCGAAGTGTTCAAGTACGTCTCCGTGGCCGCGGCTTCCATCCCGCTCGTGGGCATGGCGGTCGGCCTGCTCGTCAGCATCCTGGTGTCTGTCCTGAGCGTGTCCTTCCTCGTGGCTTATCTGACAGATATATTCGGCTTCTATGCCGGCCCCGGATCCTCCGGCGCGCACGGGGCCCCTGCGGCTGCGTCGATGCCCAAGACCCGGCCGGCCCCGAAGGCCAAGCCGTCCAAGGCCAAGGGGAAAAAGAGGTAAGAAAAAAACG
>JAHFEC010000123.1 GCA_023248665.1 Microcaldota archaeon
CCGAGAAGCCCGTCCGTTTGGCTTCGCGCAAGCTCTGTGCCGAAAGCGGCCCGGTTCCGAGGTTCTTTTCCATTTTTACTATGCCCGCAAACCGGTCTATGAACCATCCGTGGATGGATGTGAGTTTGCCGATTTTTTCCGCCTCCATGCCGTTGCGCAGCGCCTGCAGAATCGACAGTATCCTCAAATCCGTCGGCGCGCTCAGGTGGTGTTCAATCTGCGAATCCTTTATCTTCGGGGCCTTCTGCTCGAGGCTGCGCGCCGCCTTCAAATAGGCTTCCTCGAACGTGCGCCCGATGGCCATCACTTCGCCCGTGCTCTTCATCTGGGTACCGAGTCTGCGCTCGCCCTGCGGCAGCTTGTCGAAAGGCCATCGCGGTATTTTCACCACCGCGTAATCCAGCGCCGGCTCGAAGGAGGCGGGCGTGCTCTTGGTGACCGAATTGGAGATATCGTCCAGCCGGTAGCCCAGCGCGATCTTGGCGGCCACGCGCGCGATGGGGTATCCCGTGGCTTTGGAGGCCAGCGCGGAGGAGCGCGAAAGGCGCGGGTTCACCTCCACCACCACGTACTCGCCGCTCTTCTGGTTGAGCGCGAACTGGATGTTGCACCCGCCGACGATGTCCAGCGAGCGGATGATTTTTATCGCCGCGCTGCGCAGGCGCTGGTGTTCGTCGTCGGACAATGTTTGCGAGGGGGCCACCACCACCGACTCGCCGGTATGTACGCCCATCGGATCCACGTTCTCCATGTTGCAGATGGTGATGCAGTTGTCGGATGCGTCGCGCATCATCTCGTATTCGAACTCGCCCCAGCCCAGCACAGATTCCTCGATGAGAATCTGGTGCGTGGGCGAGAGCGTGAATCCCAATTTGAGCAGCTCGTCGAATTCCTCCTGATCTCTTGCGATGCCGCCGCCCGTGCCGCCCAGCGTGAAGGCGGGCCTCAGGATGAGCGGGAATGGGTGTTTCTTTGAGAATTCATAAGCCTCCTCGTTTGTCGTCGCCGCCACGCTGTCCAGCAGCGGCTCGCCGATCTCTTTTATCATCTTCGCAAAAAGCCCCCGGTCCTCGGCCATCTCGATGGCTTTCACTCCCGTGCCCAAGAGGCGCATCTTGCTCTTCTCCAGCACGCCCTCGCGGTGCATGTCCATCGCCAGATTCAGCGCCGTCTGCCCGCCCATGGTGGCGATAAGCCCGTCGGGTTTCTCTTTCTGGATTATTTTGCGGAGCACGTCCGGGGTCACCGGCTCGACGTAAATGGTATCCGCCAGTTCCGGGTCGGTCTGGATGGTGGCGGGATTGGAATTGAGGAGAACGACATGCACGCCCTCCTCGCGCAGGGCTTTGCAGGCCTGCGAACCCGAGTAATCAAATTCGGCCGACTGGCCGATTACTATCGGGCCGGAGCCGATAACTAGGACTTTTTTGATTGTGGTGTCGCGGGGCATGGGAATCAACCTAGATAAAATCGCTTTCTTTGAGAACGCCGCGGCGCAGTAAATCCTTGTTGAGGGCATCCAATCGCGCGCCTATTTTTTCCGCCTCCCAGCGCCTAAACTCCCGTATTTCTTCGGTCAAGGCCCGGTTTATCTTTTCGTTCCTTGCAGATTCGATTTTAGGCATAAAATCACAAACTTTTCACAAATTTATCAAACAGATACATCGAATCCCTCGGCCCATGGGCTTTGGGGCAATCTTTGGGATATTCCCGCTTTTCGGACATGGACAATACCCCATCTCATGGTTTTATGACTTCCCACCGGCCGCCCTTGTCGGGGCCGATACGGCGCAGAATTCCCTTGGCCTTGAGCCTCGCCACCCCGTCTTCGATCGTCCGCCGGGGCGTTTTGAGGTTTTCACAGATTTCCAGGATGCGGATGCGCGGCTTCCCGATAATCTGCCGGATAATCCTCTCCTCGGTCTCGTCCACGGCTACTCCACGCTTACTCCACGTTTTCACCACGTCTTCTCCACGGTCCGGCCCGGATGCTTTTCGGGCATCTTCCGAACCCGTATCTGAGATTTTTTCAGACGTCCTCTCCCCGGCGGCTTCTTTCCTCCAAAACACGGTGATGAACTGCCGCCCCACCTCTTTGAACGTGGTCCTGGGTTCTAAGCGCAGGATCAATTCGATGCCCCGGCCCCAGCGTTCGACGAAATGGATGCGATGGAGCATCTGGGCGAGCAGGTCGTTGCGCCGCTCCGACACCCGCTCCTTGACGATGCGTTTGAGCGTCAGGCCGCCGTAGAGAAGGCCGGGGCTGCGGATCTCCACCCGGTCGGAGAACACGGCGACATTCACGGAATCAGGCAGACGGTAATCGCGGTGGCAGAAGGCGTTGAGCACGGCCTCCCTCAGGGCTTCGGGATTGATTTCGGGGATATCGATGCGCTCCAAACCCTCAACCCGCATCCCCAGATGGGTGTTTTTGCGTACATAGCTCTGCGCTTCTTCGATGAGGGCGAACAAGTTGCCTTCATGCTCCTGACGGTCGATGATGGTGGAGCTGCCGGTTCCGGCGAAAACCGCGCAGCGCAGGTAAGCACCCTCGCAGAACCGCTTGGGTTCCTTGCCGAACAGCAGAATAGCCGTGTTGAGGGGTTTGCCGTCTTTTACGAGCCCCAGTTTCGCGAGCACGTTGGGCACGGTATCGAATACGAGCCCCGCCTTGAGGGTGAACTTGCGGATTCCAGCCGTATCCAGATCCCCAAGAGCGGCATCTGCGCAGGGTTTGTCGTCCCATCGCAACGCCTGCTCGTTCTTTTTGAGGAAAAGAGCTTCGAGCTCTCTTGCGCTGAGGTGCCGGTTCTCGTCAGCGGTTCGCATATATGCCTGATTTCTGGAGAAATAGGGAGCGTGCAGCCCTGCGAACGAGACGCGGATGCAGCTCTTCCCGTCTATCTCGCAGGCATCTATCTTTGGATATATCTTCGGCTCGATGTGATCCGAAATGGCTTTGGATATTTCCCTCAAAGTCTTCTTGCCGATGTCCTGCCCGATGATATAGCCGTTATCCTCTACCCCGAAGACGATTTCCCCCCGGCCCTGTTTGTTGAGCATGGCGCAGACGGACTTGAGCGCCTCCTCAAGCTCGGCCGTGGAACGCTTGAGTTCGAGGGTTTCGGATTCGCGCAGAGGCATAAAAATCACGAAGTCAGAGCGTTTTCACGAATTGGTCGAACAGATACAACGAATCCCTCGGCCCCGGATGCGCCTCGGGGTGGTATTGCACCGAGAAGATAGGCAGGCTCTTGTGCGCCATGCCCTCAAGCGTCTTGTCATTCAAATTGATATGTGTCGCCTTCCAGTCCTGGTCCAGCATCTTCTCATCCACCGAAAAGCCATGGTTCTGC
>JAHFEC010000043.1:0-1327 GCA_023248665.1 Microcaldota archaeon
TCCACACGTGCACGAACCACTCCCCGATGCTCACCACGATCATGGACATGAGGATGCCCAAGGCGTCGAAAACGGGCCTAAAAGCCGGCGAGAGGGAGATGGTGACGCCCACGCCGCCGAGCCTGAAATAGGGCGTGATGTTCCCGACCGTGGAGAGCCCGGCCGTGATGGTGGTGAGCGTGAGGAATTCCCATATCATGGTGCCCCGCACCGTCACCGCGTAGCCGATGGCATTGTTGATCTGGAGCATGCCGGCCCCGTAGAACGATTTGGAGGGCACGGCGCTCGTGAACAGGAAGCCCGAGAAGATCACCAGCACGATGATGGCGGACTTGCCGGTCTGGTAGAGGTTCTCCTTGGACCAGGCATCCACCTTCTGCCCGAACGGGCCCGAGAGCACCTTGGCCAAGGCGGCCAACGCCGTGCCGAAGACCAGCGCGATGATGCACAAGGGGAGCCAGCTAAGGCTGGGCGGCATGTCGTTGCAGGCGTTGAGAGGCTCGCTCCAGATGCCCCCGTTGAACACGTCCAGCGGCAGGACGCCGAGCAGGCCGCTGGCGGCCGAGGCCCACGGGATGAGCCCGAAGAGCATGAGCAGGATGGCGGCGCACGCGGCCGGGCTGAGGCCGAAGAGCCCCCTCTTTTTTTTCTGTTCCTTTGCCAATCGTCTCGCCATCGTGTCATCCCGTCTTTTCCATTTTCTTCATGTTGTCCTGCATTTCCCATATTTGTGCTCCCGTCTGTCCTCTCCTTTCCGTTCTCTTCGTCCATCCTCTCCTTTCTTTATATTATCCTCGTCAATCCCGCGATCTCCACGTCGCCGCCCAGCAGGGGCGAGAGGACCTTGATGCCGGCCAGCGTCGCCATCACGGCGATGAACGGGGCGAGCAGGCTGAACACCAAAAGTTTGGCCGTGTTGTCGAACACGCCGTGGAAGCCGAGCATCTGGTCGCTCATCCTCGCGTCCCCCCATGCCTTGCCCCAGTCGTACCAGGTCTTGGTGGCCCAGTCGCTGTCCTGCAGCCGGATCCACTCCATCGCCTGGTCGTTCTGCCTCTCCTTCTGTGCCGCCGTGATGGCCGGATCGCCGAACATGTCCAGATGGATCTGGGCATTCTGGTTGACGATGACGCGCCGCTCCAGCGGATCGGTGGTGGTGTACGTGTTCTGGAAGTTCCCGAAGATGTCCTCGGACGGCAGGGTGCAGGTGCATGAATTCGTGTTGCACTGGGTCTTGGCCGAATTCGCGTCGCCCGACGGCGGGCACGTCATCGAGTTCACCTTCGGTTCGTTGGGCTGGCCGGTGTCCGTCCGCTTGGCTTCCGGT
>JAHFEC010000043.1:1337-9229 GCA_023248665.1 Microcaldota archaeon
TCGCAGTTGGGATTGTAGCCCGGCGCGCCCGGGATGGGCATCACCTGCGTCAGCTCCATGCTGACCTGCGGGTCGGCCCGGGGGCCTTTTCCATGCGTGTCGAAATTGATGCTAAAAAGCCGCCCGCCGCCGAATGAGTTCGGGTCGTAGCCCGGCGGCGGCATGTTCTGCGCCCCGATCATGGAATAGAGCGCCCCGTGGAAGAACACGTACATCATCGGGAAGACGATGTAGAATCCCAGCGCGAGGGCGATGAGCAGCCCGCCCGTCCGCCGCGTGAAGAACAGCGAGCGCATGAATATTCCCAGCGTGAAGAAAATCGGGAAGAACGCCAGGTGCAGATACTCGAGGGCATACTGCTGGAACGCGATCACCATCATGTTCTTGATGGTGATGTCGATGAGGAAGCCCAGCGTCTCGACCGGCATGGCCAGGCCCGCAAACGGGGCGAGCGTGAGCGTGCCGGCCGGGTCGATCTGCCCGCTCGAGCGCTTGTCGAAATTGGCGAACATGGCGAGGATGGAATACTGGCGCAGCATGTCGGCCGCATGGCCTTGGGATGCGCTGAACAGGAACTGCAGATAATCCTCGGCCACCCGGATGTGGCAGGGCCGGTCCAGCTCCGGCGCCGGCTGGTGCGTGAGCGGATCCACCATCAGCCGGGCGCAGTCGGCGTTGACATACGCGCTCCACGCCATTCCGCTCGAGCCGCCGAAGTCCTTGCCGGTGGCCGAACTCCACGGGCCCGCCGCCGGCAGGGTGGTCATGTAATAATCCAGCGCGCCGATCAGGCCGATGGCCACGAGCATGATCAGCACCGAGAATCCGGCCTGCACGATCTCCTTCTTGGCCCACGTCTTGACCATGTCGTCGTTGATCGCATAGCCGTACATCAGCCCCACCGTGGCCATCGCCAGGCACAGCGCCACGCCCGCATACGCGAGCAGGGGGAATGCGTTGCTGCCACTGGGCCTCCAGAAATCGTAGAATTTCTGGCTGATGAGGTTGCCCTGGTTCGGAACCGGCTGGCTCGCCGTGCAGCCGGCCAAGAAGAGGAAAAGGAAGGCAAAGAAGACGGCCAGAAGCGCCCGGCGAGGGAAGATAGGGCCGCACTCATTCGCGCCGGGGCTCGCCGTCGCCTCGCGTTTTTGCGTCCGGCCCGCGCCGGTCCCGCGCCCGCTCGCGCTCCCGTTCCGGCGGACGCCGGCCGTTCTCGATTTTGTTTTTTCGTCTGCCATCTATTCAGCCCATCTTCTTCATTCCATCTTCTGCGAGAAGAATCTCAATGCGTTCCTTATGAATGTCACGGTGATGATCATGCTCAGGGAGGGCAGGAACACCGACTGGAACACGATGTACGAGATGTTCTGCATCAGCCCGGTATGGGATACCTTCGCGTTCGTGAACGGGATGCGCGTGTCCAGGCCCAGCAAGTCCTGCGTCGCGCTCGGCACGAGCGCGCTGGACACGTCGAGGTAGAGCGTCCGGGAGCGGACCTGCTCGACGGCGCTGGGGCCTCCGTTCCCGCCTCCGCACATCGGATAGCCGAACTGGCCGTAATAGAGCTGGTTCATCACCTGTGCGTCGATGAGGTACGTGAACGGGAACACGAAATAGAACCCGAACGCGCTGGCGATGAGGAACGAGCCCGCGTCCCGCGTCTGCGGGAAGACGCGCATCAGGATGCCGGCCGGCATGATGAGGGTGAACGCGGCGGCGTGGATGATCTCGAGGCCGATGGCCTGTACGAACAGGCTCGACGTAAACGGCATGGTGAACGTCTGCAGCAGGTCCAGCGCGCGCTCCAGGATCTCGAAGCCCGGGAAGATGGGCGCCGACACGCCCCACGCGCCGGCATAGTGCCGCCCCCTCATGCCGGACAGGTATTGCGCGGCCATCTTCATGCCCTCCAGCTTGATGGCGTTGGTGCTCGAGAGGCAGATGACCTGGTCGACATATGCGTGCGCGGCGCCGAACATGCCGCCCGTGGTGCTGAAATTCTGGACTGCGTAGGCATCCACGATCCTGTCCACCGCGACCGCGCCCCCGAATATCGCAAGACCCCAGATCACGCTCACCACGGCCTGGTAAAGCTCGCTGCGCACGAGCGCCTGCCATTCGGCCTGCTTGATCGCCCCCGCCACCATGTAGATGCCGGCCAGCGCGGCCACCACCAGCGCCAGCCCCACCATCATCAGGTCGATGAGCGCGCCGTACTGGGTGGCCCCGTTGAACAGGCCGCCGGGGCCCTGCGGGATCCCGCCCGAGCCTTGGGCGGACAGGGCGCTGGCCATGAACATCAGGAATACGAAGAGCGAGGTGTACACTAGCGACGGCCGGCCCAAGCCCGCCGGTTTCGGGCGGATTTTTGCGTTTCTTCCTTCCTTTTTGGCCATGTTCCACACTTTTTTGCAAGCTCGCTGTTGTTTTTGTCTTGTTTTTTGCGATTTTTCGTTTTTTCTTTTTTTCAATTTCATTTTTTCCATTTTCTTTTTTTTCGATTTTTGTTTTGATTCTTGCTTTTTCGATTTTTGCACTCATATTCCTGTTTTGTTTTTTTGCTTTTGCGATTTTGTTTTGTTTTTTGCGATTTCTTCTTCTTTGTTTTCATGCCTGTTCTTCCCTCACACCAGCTTGCTCAGCCCGAATATCCTCGGGTCCCCGCCGATGGTCAGCGAGATGTCCCGAAAGAGGGTGATGGTGATGATGAGCGTGTTGACCAGAAACAGCAGGTTGAGGGCGAACCATTGCATGCTGGTGTGCAGCTCGTCGCTGAGCATGTTGAAGAGGTGCTCGGGCGGGATGGCCGCGCCGATGACCGGGAAGGCGGCCACCTGCACCTCGGTCCTGAGCATGTCCCGCAGGCGCTCGACGAACATGAACCCCAGCACCTTGATCTGGCGCGCCGGCTGCATGATGTTCATGTCGCCGGGCGAGCTTTCAGGGCCCGGCATGAGGGTTTCCCACCAGCTTCCCGGCTGCTGGTAGATGATGTTCCACGCGCTGTTCAGGAAGTTCTCGATCTTCTCCCACAGGCTCAATTGCACGTCGGTCTGCATGGCGCCGTAGGCGTCGCGCACGCGCTGCTCGTAATGGCCCGCGCTCTCGTCCGCCAGCGGGATGATGCCCAGTATTTTCCCGTCCGTGGTCCGGCGGCTCCCGATCTGCATCAGGCTCTGGTAATTCGCCCAGCTCTGCATCGAGGTCTTGGCCGGGGGCGCGGGATAGACAAGCCCGTATGTGTTGTAATTGATCCAGATGGTTATCGGGAAGATGAAATAGGCCACCAGCGCCAGCGCGATGATGGTGGAGCCGGTCTTGCGCAAAAACGGCACGGCGCGGAAGCCCAGCCCCAGCGGCAGGAACACGGCCAGCGCCGTGGTGTGGAAGAACATCAGGAGCACTTTCTGGGCGAACAGCACGCCGATGCCCACGCCGATCAGGTCGGTGATGGTGATGGTGGCCTCGGAGATGGGGGTGAGGCCGGCATTGGGCGCGAAGTCGGCCGCGTTGCTCGACACCATGCCTTCCATGCCGTAGAAGTTGGTGCCGAAGGTGGAGATGGGCCCGAGCCAGAATTCGAGGGAGAAGAGGCTGATGTAGATATTGGTCAGGTGGGTGATCATGATGCCCTTGCTCTCGCCATCCCCGCTCCCGCCCCGGGGCCAGCTGCCCATCACGGTCTTGTCGAAGGTGAACGTCTTGCTGGCGGGGTCATAGTTCAGCGAATTTGCCAGGTTCTTTTCGACCTGTTCGCTCTTAGATTCGTCATACGCGTAATAATACGTGTCCGTGGAGCCGCCCAGCAGGTCGAAGCTGGGCATGCAGCCCAAAAACCAGTCCGCCTGCGCATAGAGAAGATTCTCGGGGTGGCCGGCGTCCTGCGGATACACTTTCTGGTTTTCGGAGCAATATCCGATGACATGGTATTGCGTCCCCGCGCCCGGCCCGATCCGGCTCTGCGAGACGGTCTGCGCGAAAGCCCCGAACGCCACCAGCGAGCCGAGGATGAACACCACCATAAGCGCGCTTACGAAGAATTCGCGCGCCTCGGCTTTCGCGTACGCCTTGGCGCTCTGCACGTTGAGGGCTTCGCCGACCATGTAGACGACGGCGACGATGGCGCCGGCGATGGCCAGGCCGATGAGCACGAGCTCGTGCCAGTTCTGCACGAACATGCCGTTTTTGTCCACGGCCGGGATCTTGTTCAGGTCCGGGCTGGTCGCCTGCGCAGGCAGAAATGCGGCGAGGACCATCAGGGCGAACAATGCGAGCATGGC
The DNA here is from genome assembly GCA_023248665.1 of Microcaldota archaeon. Classification (GTDB taxonomy): domain Archaea; phylum Micrarchaeota; class Micrarchaeia; order Anstonellales; family Anstonellaceae; genus CAIXYX01. The sequence goes on from JAHFEC010000043.1 coordinate 5,618, forward strand.
AATTCTTGTCTTATTCACTTAAGAGCCACCCGCGAATATGAAGTATCGAGTATTTTTAAACCACGGTGCGCAAAATCCAGCCGTGGAAAAGGCCCGAAATTCCTGCCTATTGCTCTTCCTGTTAGCGGGCGGGCTCCTGCTGCTGGCATCTCCCGCGCTCCATGCCTCCCAGCCCCTGTCCAGCCCCGGCGCCAACACCCAGGTCTACCTCAACATTTCCCTCGTGAGCGCCTATGGTTCGGGCCTCGTGCCCGTTCCCTACATCCGCGCGCACGCCGTCACTTTTACGGAGCAGGTCAAATCCGGCAACCGGGCCGGCGACACGGGCGATCAGGCCGCCGGCGATTTCGAGCAGACCCAAGCCCAGGACGTGCTGGACGGGACGTTCAGCTTCACCTTCGACGGCCAGCCGCTCGTGGACAAGGACGGCAAGATCGTCTGCGACAAGGTCCGTCCCGCGGACCTGCACGGGCAGCCTTTCATCCCCGACCCGCGTTTCACCACTTCGTCCTCCAACGGCGTGCTCTATGCCGGAGACGCGGTGTGCGATAAGGCCTACTATGCCCTCAGTCCGTACCCCGCGAAGCCTCCCCTCCTCAAGCAGCCGGTCGAATTCCGCAACTGGTACCGCCCGGCCATGTTCGCGGCCGAATTCACTCCGGCCGACCCGAGAATCCCGCCCGGCGTGGGCGTGGCCACCTTCTTCCCCGACAGTCCGGGCGCGCTCAACCTCTACGGCCTCTGGGGCCCGCTCTTCTCGCAGACCAGGATCATCGCCGCCTGCCTGCCGCTCGTCATCATCCTCGCCCTGCTCCTCTCGTCCATGATGTACATGGGCAAGGACCCCTTCTCGCTCTACGACATCACCGTGCCCCGCCTGCCGGCCACCAAGCGCGTGCGCATGAAATCGCCCACCATCCCCTACCACCTCGCGCTCAAGGGGCGCATGTCCACGGTCATCATCCGCAAGCACGAGAACATCATCCGCACCCAGCTCATCAACCTCTACAAGGCGGCCGGCCTGTACGACCACAAGACGAAAGCCGAAATCAAGGCGGCGCTCGCCATGGCTTTCCAGAATCGCCCCATCAGCGGCGGGCCCATGTCGTCGGCCGACCCGAAGTACCGCGAGGCGATGGCCAGGCTCAAGAAACTCGTGGATGAGGCCAAGGGAGACGACGCGCGCCGCGATATGGCCCGGCAGGCGATAAACAAATCCATGGAGGTGCGCGAGGCGTTGCTGGCCGATTTGACGGCCACCGGAATCGCCCGCAGCGGCACGTCGGCCGACACCCTCACCAAGAAAGTGCAGCGCACCGTGGAATTCGTCGGACAAGTGGTGGGCAGCCCTCTGCGCCTCATCCCGAAAGTGCGCAAGGATCCGGACTCCAAGCTCGCCAAATTCGCCAGCTCGCCCTTCAACCTGATCAAGCTCCCCTACGCCGACCGCACGGGCCTCGTCATCGCCAACTTCCTGGGCAGCCGCTCCAACAGCATCCGCATGCGCCGCGACATTACCAAGACCGCGCTGGCCGAGCTGGGGCTCAAGAGCCGACTGCTCAAGCACACTTCGGCCTTCGCCCGCCAGAACGCATTCTTCAACAAGCGGCTCGCCGACATCCCGGACATCGTGGCCGACATGCGCCAGAAGCTCTACATGCGCGGCATCGTGCTCAGCGACGAGATCCTGCGCAAGCTGGCAGAATCCATCGAGTTTCGGGACGCCAAAAACATCAAAAATAACATCTATGGTCAGAAGGTTATCAACGATTTCGTTTTCGACGAGCGCATGAAGGTGGGCATGGCGCTTGTCAAGAGATTCGAGACGGAAGCCCGGCAAAAAGCCATGGGCGAGTTGGGCATCCGAGACGAAAGCGACCCCCGATTCAGCCAATTGAACCAGTGGGTCGTGCGCCAGTACTTCCTGCAGAAACTCATCTCGCACATCGAGGCCCATAACATCAGCATCCTCGACACGTCCGGTCGGAAGCTCTCATGGTCGGAGACCTCCGAATTCATCGCCATGACCCGCAAGAATATGGCTGAGCTGAACCGCCTCATCGCCGAGGACCGCGCCGCGGGCGGCTCGATCCTTTTCGGCATGTTCCCGGACCATTCCAAATCCGACTTCATGAACCCCGCGGATGCGAACCAGCGCCTGCGCAAGATGGCCGACCTCTACGATTCCTTCGCCAATTTCGGGACCGATCAAACCGGCACGCGCATCGTGCCGGTCATGCTGCTCGGCCGCGACCTCGCCGATACCTTCGGCCGGGTGGTGGATGCGCGCTTGCGGGCGGAAAAAGCCAGCCTCAAAGAAGAGGACCGCCTCGCCCACATCCGCCTGCTCATGGAGGGCGAGATGGCGCGCCGCCGGTTGTTCTCCTATCTGATCAGCGGCAAGCCGGTATATGATTCCGCCAATCCCGACACCCGGAACTCGCTCCTCACGCCTCTTGAAAAGGACGGCCCCAACAAGGGAAAAATCAGCCAAAAATGGCTCACGGAAGTCGCAGGCGCTATCGACCGCAATAAATTAGCCGGCGAGATGAACTTCCAGCTGCGCCAGGAATGGGCCAGCCGCAATTACCAGACCGGCTACACCTCCAATTACCAGTCGGGCGGCGGCCTGACCTATCTTTCCGAGCGCAACAAGATCGATTACATCCGCAAGACCTTCGCCCTCGAATTCGGCGTCTGGTTCAAAGGAGCGGATCAGGCTCTGCACCAGCGCCGCTTCGTGGGCGGCAGCGAGGACATCTTCACGCGCCCCCGCGCCGGGCTCGACCGCACCTTCTTCATCTACGAAAGCATGCGCGCGCTCGCCGAGCACTACGTCGGCTCGAGCATCGAGGGGGAGGGCGGGGCGCAGGCCATGAAGCGCTGGCGCGAGCGCGGTGTGCTCGGCGGAGATCTCCAGAAAGGCATATGGCTGGCAACAGGCGATCACGTGTTCATCCCGCTGGCGTCTCGTTATGTGCGGGACAATAATGGGATGGTCACCGCGGCCTTCGCTGACTTCGGCCATTACGATGTCAAGACCCGCACGGTCCTTGATAACACGACTGGCTTGCTGGAATACTCTCCGTCTGCGCTGGCCAACATGATGGTCTCCGACTACTCCGAGCGCCCCATCAACGCCGCCCTCCTTTTCCAGACTTCCGGCGGCAAATGGCGCCCCGGCTCGCCGACCGATTACGAGACCATGGCGCTGGCCAACCAGATCAAGTCCATCGCCGCCGAGCTGGTCGCCCCCAAATACGGCGCACGCACGAAACAGGAAGAAGACCTGATGCGCCGCCAGCTCAGCGCGCTCGAAGGCCGGCTGGGCGACAAGATGAAGCTTGTCACGCGCTCTTCGCTGGCCACCCGCAAGGAATACCAGAACGCGCTCATGCGCAACTGGCAGGGGTTCAGCCAGATGAGCGAGCGCATCAAGCGCGGCGGCGTGCACAACACCGACGCGCGCATGCACGACTGGTACACCTCGCAGGCCGCGGCCCGCGTGGCGCTTTTCAGCTACCAGAAGTGGTGGGACGAGAACAAGGAGCGGCTCGTGGGCTCGCCCACGAGAAAGCGGATGGGTGCGATAGCATGGCAGGCATCCTTCGG
>JAHFEC010000124.1 GCA_023248665.1 Microcaldota archaeon
CGGGTCGAAAGAAAGAAAACGGCGCTTCGCGCTTATCCCCGTGCCTGAAGAAAGCTGATAACCCGGGTTCAAATCCCGGTCGGAGCATACAAGTCCGGTTTTCAATCTTTGGCTTTTTTCCGACAAAATGCCCTTATTTAGTTATCGTCGCATAATACGAGTATGGACTTAGGCCAAGGCCTCCGGCAGGCCCTCTCCAAGCTCACCGGCGCCGGCCTCGTGGACGAGGCGGCGGTGAAATCCTTCTTGCGCGAGATCCAGCGCGTGCTCATCGCCAACGACGTTCCGGTCAAGCTTGTTTTCGAGCTCTCCAAAAGCATCGAGAAGAAGGTGCTCTCCGCCGACGTGCCCAAGGGCCTTTCCTTGCGCGAGCAGGTCGTCCGTGTCGTATACGAAGAGCTCGTTTCCCTTATGGGCGAGAAGTACGAGCCATCGCTTAAGCCGAGGAAGTTGCTTTTGTTGGGATTATATGGTTCTGGCAAATCCACGTCATGCGGCAAACTCTCCGCCTTCTACAAAAGCCGCGGCCTCTCTGCGGCCCTCATCTCCTGCGACACCGACCGCCCGGCCGCCTTCGCGCAGTTAAAGCAGCTCTCGCAGAAAACGGGCGCCCAATTCTACGGCTCGGAAAAAGAGGCGGACTCGGCGAAAATAGTGCGGGAGAATCTCCCCCACGTCAAAGAGGACATCGTCATCGTGGATTCTGCCGGCCGCTCCGCCTTCGACGAGGTTCTGGTAAAGCAGCTCCAAGCAATCAATTCCGCCTTCGCGCCGCAGGAGAAAATCCTCGTGATGCCGGCCGACATCGGGCAGGTGGCGGCGAGGCAGGCGCAGCAGTTCCACGAGGCGGTCGGCCTCACCGGCGTCATCCTCACGAAATTGGACGGATCGGGCAAGGGCGGCGGCGCGCTCGCGGCCTGCCATGCGGCCCAAGTGCCCGTGCTCTTCATCGGCACGGGCGAGAAGATGGGCGACCTCGAGCCATTCGATTCCAAGAAATTCGTCGGAAGATTGCTGGGCTTCCCCGACTTCGAGGCCCTCATGCAGAAAGTGCAGGAGGTGGCTCAAGAGGAGAAGCTCGAGGCCGAGGGCATGGACAAGCTCACCTTGGGCGCTTTCTACAAACAGCTAAAAGCCGCGCGCAAGATGGGCCCGCTCTCCTCGGTGTTCGGCATGATGGGCGCCACCGACCTGCCCCCCGAGATGATGAAGACGTCGGAAGACAAGCTCAAGAGATACGAGTGCATCATCTCGAGCATGACTGCGGCGGAGCGGGACGACACCTCGCTGTTGCGCAAGAGCAAGAGCCGCCTCGCGCGCGTGGCCAAGGGTTCGGGCTGTTCGGAGCAGGACGTGCGCGAGCTGCTCACCCAGTTCGAGAAGATCTGCGCCATGATGGAAGGCTTCAAGAAGGATCGGGGCATGAGAAAGAAGCTGGAGAAGATGCTCAAGAAGACGGGCATGAGCATGGACAAACTTCCGGGCATGGGCGGGTAGTCCCGCGTTCGCGCGTTCCGGCCGCCTTCAGTAAGTCTTGCCCGTTTTGCCCTCGATGGCCAAGCGTATCTCCCGGGTTATTCTTTCCGGCGTCTGGCTCGCGTCTATTTTCTGCCACCGGGCCGACAGGAACGAGCGCCGGCCCAGTTCGGCGTAATTCTTGCGCACTTCCTCAAGAAACGCCCGGTCCGATTCGTGCGCATCCGGCTTTTTCTGGGCCGCTTTGCGCCTCATCGCCTCCTCCACCGGCAGATCCAGCCAGATGACAAGGTCGGGCTTGATGAGTCTGAGCGCGTCGATGCCGGCCATGCGCGCGTCGAGCTTTCCGCCCGCGCCCTGATAAGCGGCGGTCGAGACCGCATAGCGGTCGGCGAGCACCCACCCTTTTTTGAGATCCTCGCAAAGGCGGGCCTGCGAGCTTGCGATGTCATCGACGAAGGCGGCGAACAATTCGTCCTGCGAAGATGTTTTCTTCCCCTGCAAATGTTCGTGCACTCTCTGGGCCCCGTCGGTTGGGTACTTGTGCACGGCCACCGGCTGGCGCAGTTTCCCAAGCGCGCGAGCCAATGCATCGCATTGCGTGGCCTTTCCGCAGCCGTCGATGCCTTCCAGTACGATGAATCTGTATGCCATGCTCCTATTTCGCGCCCATGAGCTTAAAATCTTGACACTTCCCATTATCCCCGATGGAACGGATGTTTTGCCCATACTGCCAAGAGCGGCATTCCTCGCACCCGCACGCGAAGCGGGCCGCCTCCCCTCAGGACTGCTTCATCTGCCATGGCCTGATGAACCAGCTCGTCAAACTTGCCGACGAGGCGCTGGGCAAGGCGGCGGGCAAGCAATGGGGCTCGTTTTTCGTTCAGACCACGTTCCCGCGCGAGGTGCTCCTGCGCGAGGAGGCGGTATTCGACGAGGAGCCGCTGGACGAGGCCATGGCCATCAAGAACCAGTGCAACCGCATCGCCGTCGAATACGTCGCCCGATCGTCCGGCAAGCCGTTCCACCCCCAAGGCGACATGTCCATTGTCCTCGATTTTGCCCACATGGCCGGCAAGGCCAACCCTGCCAACCTCTATGTCTTCGGCCATTATCTCAAGAAGACGCGCACCTACTGCCAGCACGACTGGGCCTGCTCGGCCTGCCGCGGGCGGGGCTGCCGGGTGTGCGATTACCACAAGCAGAACTACCCGTCTATCGAGGGCGCCCTGCGCGGCGTGTTCGCGCCCGCCTTCGGCGCGTCGGACGCGCACCTGCACGCCTCCGGCCGGGAGGACGTGGACGTGATGCATCTGGGGAGCGGCCGGCCCTTCGTGCTTGAACTGGTGCACCCCGCCAAGCGCACGGCCGACTTGGCCGCGCTGGCCGCGCAGGTGGCCACCCTCCACCCGCTCGAAGTGCTGGGACTCCGATACGGCGCCCCGTTTTGGGTGGAGACGGTATGCAATTCGCATTTTGACAAGCATTACCGCGCATGGGTGACGGCCGAGCGCCCCCTCTCGGCCTCCGACCTGGACAAGCTGCTCTCCCGCGTGCCGGTCTTCATCAACCAGCAGACGCCGATCCGCGTGATGGGCCGCCGCTCGGACCTCGTTCGCCCGCGCCGGGTGTACGAGATCAAGCCGGTTTCCATCTCGCCTAACGAATGGGTGCTGGATATATTCGCCGAGGCCGGCACCTATATCAAGGAATTCGTGCACGGCGACCAGGGCCGCACGGTGCCCAGCATATCGGGCATCACGGGCTTCCCCTGCCAGTGCAGGCAGCTGGACGTCATGGGCGTCGAGGATTTGTACACCCGCACGCTCCGGGGCAAAAACGAATGAGCTGGTCGCATGCCCTCGCC
>JAHFEC010000125.1 GCA_023248665.1 Microcaldota archaeon
AAGTGGAAACGTTCGACAAGGCATTGTTGGATGAGATTGGGAAGGAAATGAAAAAGGAAAAACAGGGGTAAAAAAGAGAACAAAAAAGAAAAAAGTCGATGGGCCTCGAGGCCCCCTCGTCCGATTTTATATTTTTTATCGCTAGTCGTCGAACTTCTCCGCCACTTCGCTCTTGCGGATCTCGAGCCGGCGCAGGGGCGTGATCGTTTTGACGCGCCCGAACACCTTGGCCGAGAATTTTCCGAACACGATCTCCTGAATGAGGGTGTTCAGGTCGCTCTCGGCCGCGACGGCCTTGATCTCGCGCGAAACGGCCGTGCGCAGGTCGTGGCGAACGTTCTCGGATTCGCGGAAAGCGGTCACCGCGACGGACTTGATGCGCATGGCCTTGCCGTCCTTGGTGGTGACGTCGTCCACGAGGTAGAGGATGGAGCGGCGCCGGCGCAGGAGCGTCTTGATGTAGCCGGGCGCCAGCCCGTGCCCGATGAACTTGGTGCTCACGCTCTTGCCGGACACCTTGTCCACGCGGAAGAAGATGCTCGTGAAGGCCGCGCCCTGCGAGAACGAGCCCGTGAGCTCGCCCAAGCCGGTCTTGACGATGCGGTCCTTGAGAGTCTCCTCCTCGAGCGCCACGATCTGGCCGATCGGCTTGCTCTCGAATATGTCGGGAGCGAAGACCGTGTACCAGCTCTTGAGCTTCCAGTTGTCGACGACTTTGGTTTTCTTGATTTCAGCCATAGGATCACTTCACGATCAATTCCGCCGTCTCGCGGTTGTAGGTCCAGCCGGCGGGCAGTATGCCCTCGCGGACGTAGTATTTGACGAGCCTCTTGATCTTGGACTCGCAGTGGATGAGCTTGGTGGTGTTGGTGCCGTCCGCCTTGTGGGTGGCCAGATGCTTGCGCATGCGCACCGCGCGGCGGATGAGGGAGAGCAAATCGTCTGGATACTGGACCTTCTGTCCGGCCTCCTTAAGGATCTGCGAGATCGTCTTGTTGCAGATGCTCCGCACGTGGGGCACCCCGTACTGGTCGCGCAGGAGGCGGCCGATGGTAGTCTGGTTGTGGCCGGCCTTGAAGAGCTTGACCACGAGGTCCTCCACTTCGTGGGCCGGGTACTCGACCCAGTCCGGGGCGACCTTGAACGACGGGCGCTTCGAACCGGAGCGGCCGTGTTTCTTTGAATGCAGCTTTGCCATGTTTTCACAACTCCTTGAACCTTCATATTCCCCTCAGATGGCGGCCCAAGGCATCCAATGCTTTGGCGCGGTGCGAGAGCCGCGCCTTGAGCGCGGGAGCCTGCGCAAACGTCTTCTCATGCCCTTTCGGGATGAAAATCGGATCATAGCCGAATCCGGACGGGCCCGCCTCCTTCTCGGAGATGGAGCCTGAAGATTCGGCTTCGAAAATTCGCGCGCCTTGCCTGTCGATAAAAGCGACGGCGCATCTGAATTGCGCCGCTCGATTCTGCAGGCCGGAGAGCAAACGAAGGATGCCGGGGCAGCCGATCTGTGCATATGCCGTTGATGAATATACGCCGGGAAAACCGTTCAGGGCGTCGATGAATAGCCCCGAGTCCTCCACGAACAACGGACGTCCGAGGCGCTTGAACGCGTCTTGGGCGCAAAACCTCGCCACATCGGCCAGAGAATCGGATTGGATCTCGGTGCCTTTGGCGGGTCTGTTGATTATACTTATGCCGTATTTGTTTAAAATGCTTCTGGCCTCCGCCGCCTTGTGTGCGTTGGAGGTGAGGAAAAGGATTTCGTCAGGCGCCATGCGGGGATAATAGAGCGGAAAGATAAAAAGCAGGGGGACGGGCAGAAAATAAAAATGGGAGAACCCGGCACTAGTAGAACGGCTGGTATTCGGGATTCTTCTTTTTCTGGCCGGGCAGGTGCGGGGCCGCCGGATGGGAATGATGGCCGTTATCCGGCGGGGAAGCCTTGGCGACCTTTTCGGACAGCTTGTTGAATATATCGGGAAAATGGCTCTCATCGGCACCGTATTTCAGAGCATATGCGACCGGGAAGCTCTGGCCGGGGTAATTGACTTTCAGGCCGAACGCGCCGCCCTTGGAATCCAGCCGGATTTCCATCACTTCGCTAAAGGAATTCCCGTTGTCGGAGATGAACCCCACCTGCAGGGAGTTCTTGCGATCGTTAGGCAAGAGCGTGAGGGAATACGAACTGCCATTCCGGTAGACGCTGTTCGGGTTCTTTGTGATGGCCAGATTCAGGTTCTCGATGAGCTTGTTCTTGAGAAGGAGGAATTGGGAGTTTTGTTTCCTGAAAGGATTGAGCTTCTGGAGAAAAATAGACGTTGACGATTTGGGCTTTTGAGAAGATACAGGTCCCTTCATTTATATCACGCTCCGTGCTTGGATGATATAATGCCATAATGCAAGAGAAAATTAATAACCATATGTTTTGGAGGATGACCACCCGCCAAAAACACCCCAGAACGCTTTTAATCCGCGGGGGCCAAATGCAAATATCATACTCACGGATCACGAGGTTGTTCTCATGGCGGATGACATGTCGGAAGAAGGCGGAACGGACGGGCATGCGGACCACGAGCACGAGGAGCATGCCGAGAAGTGGGCCCAGGCGCTCGGCAATTTCAGGAAGGCGGGCGCGATCCTCGCGGGCGTGAAGAAGGACGCCAAGCATCTGGTGGTGCCCGGCGAGTCGGCCTACGACATCGCCGAGACGGTGGAAAAGATGATCATCGACGCCGGCGCGAGGCCGGGCTTCCCGTGCAACATCTCCATCAACGACGTGGCCGCGCACTACACCCCGCAGATCGGGGACAGCTTGCTCATCGGCGAGAAGGACGTGGTGAAGCTGGATTTCGGCGTGTCGGTGGACGGCTGCGTGGCCGATTCGGCCCTGACCATCGATCTGTCGGAAGAGCAGGGGAAGCTGTGCGAGGCCTCCAAGGCCGCGCTCGAAGCAGCGGTGTCCATGGTCAAGCCGGGCGTGCGCGCGGGCGCGGTGGGAGCGGCCATCCAGAAAGAAATTACGAGCCGGGGCTTCAAGCCCATCGAGAATCTCTCGGGCCACATGATCGTGCCCTACAACCTGCACGCAGGGCAGAACATCCCGAACATCGCCAGCAACGACCCCTACGAATTCGAGGAAGGCGACGTGTTCGCCATCGAGCCGTTCGCCACGAGCGGCGCGGGGCGGGTGGCCGACCAGCCGCAGGTCGAGATCTTCTCGGTCGCGGGCGAGGGGAAGCTGCGCATGCGCGCCTCGCGCGAGCTGCTGCTCAAGATCGTGAACAAATACTTCACCCTGCCGTTCGCGGAGCGCTGGCTGGTGGGTGAGATCAAAAGCA